>JAOTYK010000014.1 GCA_029861955.1 Acidobacteriota bacterium | reverse complement strand
GTGCAACGCACATTCTCCCGTCAGTCGTTTGCCACGAGTTACTACCTCAAGCGGCCGGAGCTGCTGCGACCCGTCGCCGGATTGCTGGTGGCAGGGTCGGCCCATCGCCAGATCGCCCGGTATCTGGGCTGCTCACCCTCGACCGTCATGACGATGAGTGTGCGTCTCGGCCGCCACGCCGACTTGTTTCATCGGGCGTCCCTGGAACAGCTGGGAACGATCAAAGAGCCGGTCGTGTTCGATCATTTTGAGACGTTCGTGCGATCTCAGATGGAGCGCCTGGCGATAGGTACCGCCGTCGGGCAACAGTCCTGGTTTGTTTACGCCGTCGATGGGATGCGCTACCGAGGGTCTCGCCGACGCAGTCGGCGCAAGCGAATGCTGAAGCGCATCCCTGACCCGACGACGCCCGGTGTCCGGGTCGATTCCACCTGCAACACGCTGGAAAGACTCCTGAGTAGGAGCCCCGAGGGGCTCGACCTGATCAGCGATGATCATCCAGCCTATCGCGCCGCTATCAACAGACTCAACCGTCGGGTCAGATCAGGCACCCTCATTCGCCACTCGATACACGCCAACCCGGATCGATCGCCGGATCATCACAAGACCGTCGCCAGAAAACGGGATCAGGCGATGTTTGCCGCCGATCTGCTGCACAAGTTGATTCGGCACTGTCAGGCTCATCATCGTCGGGAAACCATCGCGTTTGGTCGCAAGAGTGCCAACGTAAACGGCAGGGCGATGCTCTTTGCGATCTGGCGGAACTTCATCAAGCGCATGACAGAGCGAAGGCCCGAGCTGATCTCGCCGGCGATGCGGGTCGGGCTGACGTCATCGCTCTGGACCTGGCAAGATTTCCTCGCCGAGCGGCTGTTTGCCGGAAGGATCTCGGGCTAGCCTCTTCCGGCTACGGACTCGGTGCAGATCTTGCACGACGGTGTCCGCGAGAGTCGACACTCGAGCCCATCGACATCCAGATCCCGGGACATGACTGCGACACGCGTCGCGTAGTCTTGTGACTACAACATTCTTCGGGTCACGTTGAGGTGGCGACACCCAGACCGGGACGATCGGTCAGCGACAACATCCCGTCCCGTAACGTAAAACCTCCGCTTGCGGGGTCCTCGGCCAGGTCGAAGCTGCCGTCGAGATCGAGGTACCGCGTCGCACGACTGGCCGATGCCGCGTGAAGCGACGCGGCGATGCTGATCACGCTCTCGTCCATGCAGCCCCACATCAACGTCGTCCCGCATCGATCGGCCGCCTCCGCGATCTCCATCGCGGGGGTGATGCCGCCACACTTCATCAGCTTGACGACCCAGGTTCCACAGTTGCTCTCGGATTGTTCCCAACGTACCGCGTCGATCGGGCGCTGAACACTCTCGTCCAGAGCCACACGACGACGCTCCTCATCAGAAAGACTCTCAAGGATCGCCTCATCGTCTCTCGACATCGGTTGTTCCAGGAACTCTATGTCCAGGGTATCGAGAACCGGTAACACCCGCCGCAGTGCGCGCTCGTCGTAACCCTCGTTGGCATCGGCGCGGATCGCAACTCCCGCACCGACCGTCTCGCGTAGCCGATGGAGCCGTTCGATGTCTTCATCGACATCGTCGCCCAACTTGATCTTGATGCAACGAAATCCACGCTCCAGGTACTCCCGCGCACTCTCGAGCGTTCGCTCGACGGATTGGATACCGATCGTGATCGACGTGGGTCGTGGCGCGTGTTCCCCGGATCCGTCGAGGAGTCGCACCACCGGACGGCCGAGATGATGCCCGAGCAGATCCCAGAGCGCCATATCGAGCGCAGCCTGGGCGGCGGGTGTGCTCTGCATCTCGCGTGTCAACGGACCGGCAAGCGCTGCGAGGTCGTCGACACTCGCGAGAGACTTTCCGGTCCACAGCCGGGAGGCCCCGTCGAGTGCCGCCTGACAGGCATCCGCACTCTCCCCGGTCACGCGCTGCGACGGCGATGCCGACCCCAGGCCGATGTGAACGCCGTTGCCGAGAATCCTGGCGAAGTGCAGGGTAACGTCGGTCTTGCGATGACCGGCGATGGAGTAGGGCCGCTTGAGACGGACGGGTTGCGACCAGCTCTCGATACTCGTGATCTTCATCTTGGATGTACACCTGTGTTGCTTTGCACGATGCGCGCCAGTTCCTCGCCACCGTCGCGCAGCGGGCGGGAGCAAGGAATCGCCAATGCCTCCGTGGTCGCACGACACCAACGGACGGCGGCCGCCTCATCGAGTCCCTCTTCGTGAAGACCGATGGCCCACACATCACTTCCCAGCGCACGGATCAACTGGACTTCCTCCTTCAGCGGGGGGATCGCTAGGTGGCGATCGGCGAAACCCTTGAAGTGGGCCCGACCGGGGGCGTGCATCAGGATGACACCGGCGGCACCCAGCGAGATGATCATCTCCGACCCACACGGACCGCTGGGATTCCGTAGGGAGGCCTGCCCCTCGACGAGGATCAGTTGTGGGTTCTCCTCCCGGGCGCAATCAAGGACGGCACCCTCCAACTGCCCCGGAACAAAGTCGTTGGGTGTCGCGTCGAAGATGAACCCGTGACGACAGCCCTGTAGCCAACCGGTCTGTCCCGTGTAGACCATCGATGCCGCGACTCCCTGACGCGTGAGCGACGCCAGCACCAGACCACATGTGGTTCGCTTTCCCAGCGCGCAGTCCGTGCCCAGAACCGGAACACGCGGCGTGTCGAGCTTCAGCACGTCGCCACTCCAGAATCGCAGTTGGTCGAGCGGTGGAGGCTGACGGAGGTCGATGATCGTCCCACCCGCTGCCGAGACGCGGTCCGCCACCCTGGGGTTGCCTGCCAGGGATTGGTGGAGCCCGTTAATCAACGTCAGGCCGGCGTCGGCGGCGGCCAGCAGGTCGTCGACGAGACTCTCCGGAAGGATCCCACCCTTGGTCGCCACGCCGATGATTGCGTACTCGGGCTTGAGGGCCAGTGCCTCCTTGACAGCACCGTGGATGGGAATGCCGCGAGGAGTACCGTCCAGGACTTCACCCGCCTCCCGACCCGCGAGGGTGCGGTCGATCACACTGACGATGCGATAGCGGCTGGGGCCGCGAACCAGGCCGTGGGTCGTCTTAGCATCCGCGCGTGTCAGTAGACCGTTGGTGAGGACAATCGCAGTGGGACGCTGGTCAGTTTTCATCGCAGCCGAAAGATACCATGTAGAATCGCCGAGGATGTCGTAGGAGTTTTTCGTTGAGTCGACATGAAGACAAGGGTTGGTGGGAACAGAACTGGAAGTGGGCCACGACCTGCGGTTGTCTGGGGTGTGTGGGTGTTCCGTTGTTGCTTGTGGCGATCCTGGGCGGCGGAATCTTCAGTATCCTCCAGCAGGTGAAAGGCAATGAGGCCTACGTTCAGGCGGTCGCCCTCGTCGCGGAAGATCCGCAGGTCATTCGACGGCTGGGTCAACCGATCGACGTGGGGGCACCGACGAACGTCCATATGTCGACTACAGACGGCGTCGAACTCGGAAACATCGAAGCTAACGTGTCCGGTCCGGAAGGATCGGGGCGAATGCTGGCTTCCGGCCACAAGGTTGACGACACCTGGGTCCTCGATAGCGTCGTCATCCGATTCTCGGACGGTGTCGAGATCGAAATCCTGGGACCGCCGCCATGACCTCGTCCATGGGCCGTTTGATCGCCACGACGGTTCTCGCGTTGTTCAGCGCCGGCTGGGTCGCACCGGCCTTCATCGCCGCCGAACTGTTCCGAAGCGGGCTACGACGTCTGGCAGTAGACAACGGTCTCAGTCGTGGCGAGACCTACTTCGAGGACGCGGAACGCTATCTCCTTGTGGCCGCCGTGTGGCTGGCGGTGGCCGTTGGCCTGTGGGCGTTCATCGGCGCCAGACGCTTGCTGATTCCGCGACCCGACTCACGCTGATTCCTCAGTTGCGACCTCGACGCCGAGTCTTCGCCGTCGGTTCGGCGGTGGCTGGATCCTCGGGCCACGGATGCTTGGGGTAGCGACCACGCAACTCCTTGCGAACCTCCGCGTAGCCACGCTTCCAGAAACTGGCAAGGTCGTCGGTCGTCTGGACCACCCGACCGTTCGGAGCACGCAGCTCCAGCGTAAGCGGTGTCTCCCGCGGCCCAATCTTCGGTGTCTCGAACAGGCCGAACAGCTCCTGGAGCTTGACGCCGCTAGTGATGGATCGGTCTTGGCGGTAAACGATAGACGCGTGATTACCGCTGGGGAGTTTCCAGCGCGACGGTGCGCGTCGATCGAGGTCCCGTCGTAGTTCGTAGGGCAGTAGATCGTGTCGCGTCGTTTCGGGCAGGGATCGCTGCCCCCAGACATGATGACGAAATGCCGTCGTGAAATCGAAGGTGAGCCCGGCAAAGTCCAGACGCCTCTGTAGCTGTTCGTCGTCGTCACCGGGTACTTCTTGCGACCAGGCGTTCACCAACAAGTCTGCGGCTGACGCGTCATCCACGTCGACGATGCGTTCCTCCAGAACCAGATTGCCGTAGTAGCCGCGCTCGAGACCTCTGACCGATTGGCTTTCGGCGTCGTAATAGGATTCGACGACCCTCCGGTCCGCTGCCAGCCACGCCGGATCGATCGCACTGGCGCGGTGGATCCGGACGGTCTCGCCGTCCGCATGACGACCCGTCCGCGACATCATCGAGTCGACGGCCACCACCCAATCGGCGTCCAGCACGTGACTTCTTCGATCGAGTGTGGCGCCGTCACCGGACATCAACAGGAAACGATCCTCGAGAGGTTTTCGCCGCCGAGCCACGCGATCGGCGTATCCCAGGAACACCGCATGAAGGAAATCGGACGTCTCTTCGGGTTCGCGGAGCGACGCGGAACGACGCTTCAGATCGGATTCCATGTGACGGAGGGACCTGGGTGCGTCTCGAAAATGATCGACGAACCCGTGGAGGTCGGAATCCCCGTGGGCCGCAGGTAAGTTCGGTCGCCATCCCTCGGCCAGGGCGACCGCAGCGACCCGAATCTCCCGAGAGCCTGGATTGGCGCAGACCATGCGAGCCAGTCGTGGGTGGAGGGCCAGGCGTCTCATCTGACGTCCGAGATCCGTCACCTGAACCCCCTCGACGGCCCCCAACCGTTGCAGGAGTGTCAACGCGTTCGTGATGGCGGAAGTCTCCGGCGGCTCGAACCAGGAAAACCGATGGGGATCCTCGCCCCAGACGCAGATGTCCAGGACGGCGACCGCCAGATCCACCCGGCATAACTCCGGCTCCCGGTGGGGACGCAGTTCATCTCGTGAGTCCCAGAGTCGCCACGCTTCACCGGGCGCCGTGCGACCCGCGCGTCCCGCGCGCTGGTCGGCGGCATCTTGTGGAATACGTTCCAGCTCCAGTCGGTCGAGTCCGCTCCCCCGGTCGTGTCGCAACAGCTTGTGTGTACCGCCATCGACCACGTGGGTTACACCGTCGATCGTCAACGAGGTCTCGGCGATGTTGGTCGCCAATACCAGTTTGGGTCGACCGTGATCCGCCAGTGCCGCGTCCTGGTCCGCAGGCGACATGGCTCCGTAGAGTCGAAAGAGATCGCGCCCTCCGCTCAGGCTCCTCGCCGCACGCTCTATCTCGCGAGCTCCCGGCAGGAATACGAGCACGTGCCCCGTGGTGGATTCACAGGCTTCCCTCGCCGCATCGATGGGATCTTGCTGCGGTCGATAGCTGATCTCGACGGGATACGCTCGTCCGGGAACATCGATTACCGGACAATCGTCGAGAAACTCCGACACCGGTCGAGAGTCCAGAGTCGCCGACATGACGACAAGACGTAGGTCGTCGCGCGCTTCCCACGCCTGACGGGCCAGGGAGAGTGCCATATCCGCGTGGATCGTTCGCTCATGAAACTCATCCAGGATGACGGTCCGGAATTGCTCAAGAAGCGGATCGCGGAGAAGTCGGGCGGTGAGGATGCCCTCGGTTGCCACGATGAGTTTCGTGTTGGGGTTGAATCTCCGGTCTCCACGGATATGCCAGCCGACCTCCTCGCCCTCACGCCAGCCACGCTCCGACGCGATGCGACGAGCCAGAGCCCGCGCGGCGATCCGTCGCGGCTGGAGGACGATGACCGGGCCATCCGCCACCAACGCGGGAGGCACGCGGGTCGTCTTCCCGCTACCCGGCGGCGCCGTGATCACCGCCGCCCGCGCCTCCCCGATCGTCGCGATAATCTCGGGAATGGCGTCATCGATGGGAAGTCGCTTCATAACGCCTCCAGTCTAATAGACTGTCCGGCGGTAGACGATCTGCCGGCAGAACCGTATCAACGGACGACGCCTGCCAGAACCGGAGCACCCCTTGCACCGAGCGACCCATCGACTCTGCGCGTTGTTGTTCGTTCTCCTTGCCGGGGGATGGGTCGGTGGATTGACGCACGCAGCCACCGCGACGATTCACGTCGTGGATCGTGGTGGTACGGGAATCCCGGAGGTGCGCGTTGGCTTGCAACACACCTCCGGCTACCCGCGACACTACTTTGCCGAATCCGATGCCAACGGTGTCGCAGTCTTCCAGACCCTTGTGCCCGGAAGTTATCGGGTGACTGCCAGGATTCACGCGGCCAGCGATCTGGTCGATCCGAGTAACAACCCTCTGGTCGAAGCCCCGAGCATCACGATTCTGGAAGAGGCCGATTCCGTCGAGGCGACGCTGGAACTCTGGCGAGGCTCGCGGGTTGTGTTGGAACTCAAGAAGAACCGTGGCGACCTCAAATACTTCAAGGTGCTGTTGACGCATCTCGAGACCGGCAAGGTCTATCGAGTCGCGCTCGACGAAGGTGGCTTCAAGGAGACGGCACTGGTGCCAGGGAGGTGGTCGATAAAAATCGAGCAGCCGCCCGCGGGATTCCTGCTTGTCGACATCGAGATCGACGGGCGTTCCGTTCCGGGAGGGGCGGCGGAGATCCTGCTGGAGTCCCACTCACCCACCCGTTTTGTCACCTGGCACTTCATGGCGGTGGCGCGGATCGAAGGGGCGGTAGATGTCGTGCGTGGCGACGGACTTCCGACCGTCGTGGCAGAGCTTCTGGAGCCCGGACCGTGGCTCCTGGCGTCAGAGGATCGTGGCGGCTCTGATGTGCGTCGTGTGCGTGCACGTTACAACCGCGACGGACGGACGTTCAATATTGACATCCCCGATGGGCGCTGGGAGGTTTCGGTCTTCAGTCCGAACCTGATCCAGGCGGAGCCCGAGAGCGTCGTCCTGACGCTGCAATCGGGAGACGTCGGCGAGGCCCATTTCACCGTCGAGATGGAGGATCGAAAGGGACAGTCCCCTCTGGTCATCTCCGCACAGGCGCAGCATCCCACGAGGCGATTCGAGAGACTGACACAACTCTGGATCGAGGTCTGGCGTGCCGACGAGAGCGGGAACCCCGTCGAACGGGTCGGTCGGCTCGAGCAGAAGTATCACTCGGTCAGTTTCTATGGACTCCCCGCCGGAAACTACCTGGCGGTGGCGTTGCATCGGGACTTTCTCGAGTCGCACGTCCTGGTGGCGGGGTACGATCCGGAGGGCGAGGACGAGGACAATCGGCACTCGATCAATCTCGAACCCGGTGGCACGGTCGAAGCGCTGTCGGTGGACGGTGACGGACAGCCGATCGCGGGCACGCGGATCCTCGTCGAGCGTCTCGATGACGGCCCCCGATTCATCACCGACGACCCCGACTTTGTCGCCTCCAAACGAACGCCCAGGGCGGAAACCGATGCTTCCGGCTTTCTTCGAATGCGGGGGTTGTATCCGGGCCACTATCGCGCGACGGCCAAGTTGCGGGGTGAGATGGCCGTCACCCACTTCGTCGAGATTATCGGAATCGACGAGCAACTCCTCTCCGGGCGGGACGCGCCGAATAACGGCGAGCTTTACCAGACGATCGCGGATCCGACGGACGAGCTCGAATTCGAACTGAAGCAGAGCATCGCGCTGGATCTCAAGGTGTTACCGGCCGCGACCCTTCGCATCGCCCTGAACTGCCTGGATCGTGGCCCGGTCACGGACTCGACCGCCGTGCGGATCTTCCCCGTCGGTGAACCCCATCGCCCGCGGGACGTCGATCCGGACCTTCTGGACGGCGCCTGGCTCAAGCTGGAGCGCGTCACACTTGGCGGTGAGTTGCAGGACCAGTTACTGGTCGGTCCGCTGGAGTCGGACTCGGTGCAACTGGCGGTACGTCCCACGGGCTTCGGTCTTTGGACGTGGGCGTACGGATCGGAACGTCGAGATGACGCTGCGAACTTTAACACCAACGTCGGGCGCATCGACGATGTCGGACGAATCGATATCGATTGTTCCCCCGCCATCGAACTGATCGCCGAGACCGGCGACCGCGGGAGCCTGCCCGATCTTGCGTTGACCGAGTTCGGTGGCGAGGCGAGACCGCTGCATGCCAACGGCGAACCTGACGGCACCCCCTATCGGCCACGACTTCAGGCGGAAACGACGCAGATCCTGCTACGGGAATTCGAGGAGGGGCGACTTCGCCTCGCAGGATCGTTCCATCACCCACACTGGCTGCCCATGTCGACCATTGATATCGACTTCGAGGCGGAACTCGAGCGCGGCCAACTTGTGCCGGCACCCTTATGGATTCCCGCAGTCGGCGGTGCCATCCGCGTGTTCGGAGCGTTTCACGGTGCGCGAATCGTGGATCCCGACGCCGAGGAGGTCGTTCCCGGCCCCGTGGTGCCGCGTGAGGATGGGATGCTGGTCATCGAGTCGGTCCCCGTCGGCCGTTATCGAGTTGAGGCCTGCGCCGACGATGAATGTGAGGAACCGATCGCCGTGTGGCAGGATGTAGAGGTTGCACGAGGCGTAACCACGAAGGTAAGACCGGATGAGTGAATCGACGATGGGACGGATAGCGGTGGTAACCGGTGCCGGGCGTGGCATCGGCCTGGAACTGACTGGCCAGCTGCTCGAGGGCGGGGCGACGGTGTTCGCCGGAACCCGCGGGGCCCCTTCGACCGAGCTCTCGTCGTTGGCCGCAAAGCATGGCGACCGTCTTCAACCGCTGGTCATGGATGTCGCCGACGACGAAGCGGTGGCGGAGGGCGCTCGCACCGTTGCCGGGCGGGTCGATCATGTCGATCTCCTGATCAACAACGCGGGAGTCTACCCTGAAGATAGCGGAGGTCTCGAACGGCTCGACCTGGACGCCATGCGTCAGGGATTCGAGGTCAATACCCTGGGCCCCCTTCGTGTCACACGTGCGTTCTTGCCACTCATGCGGCTGGGATCCGAGCGAAAGATATTTCACATAACCTCATTGATGGGATCGATAGGCGATAACAGCAGCGGAGGATCGTACGCGTACCGTGTCTCGAAGACCGGCCTGAATATGGTCTCGCTCAATCTGTCCCACGAACTGCGGGCAGAGGGGTTCGTCGTTCTGACTATTCACCCGGGCTGGGTTCAAACTCGAATGGGGAGTGACGCGGCACCGTTAACGGTTGGAGCGTCCGCCGCCGGTATCCTGCAGGTTATCGACCGGTCTACGACGGAAGACAGCGGCAGTTTTCGTAGCTGGGATGGTCGGCCGCTGCCCTACTAGGGACCGCCTACAGTCGCTCGATGGTAGCCGGGTCCACACGAAACAACGTTCGATCGGTGTAGTCGACGACGGTCCCGCGGATGGCGACGGGCTCTGCAATGTAGGGCAGGACCTGCTCACGGAGCGGCACACCGCTGAGATCCTCCAGCCAGTAATAGCGTGCCCCTCCCGAGTCGTCGCGGACGACCAGCAGTGGCGGAATACCTCCGGAGATACAGCGAATGGCACACGCCCGATGGGGCTTCAGGTTCCCGGGTTTCATCACGCCGAGGAAACATTTGCTGTCGATGATCTCCCCGACAAGTCGGACGTCCTCAAAGATCGCCGGCGGGTCGATCGATCGCTGGATGGGGCCGGTTCTGGAGCCCGAATCCGCCGAGACGGCACGAATCGACCCGTCGACGATCTCGATCAACGTCTGCCCGTCGCGGTAGATCAGCGTTCCCTCCAGTTCGACGTAGCGCCCGACCCAATCGGCGGTCATCGTGTAGGGCCCGAATTTGCCGACGGCGACAAGCGTGATCGCGGTCACCTGGCCCGTTGCGTTGGCGCCGGGCCGTGCCAACTCCAGTCGAAGTCCGCTGTCGTCGATTCGACCGCTGAACGAACGAGGCTCGCCCCACTCGAAGTGGCTGCGGGCAAACCGTCGCTGCCCGATGACGGTCATGAGCGAGACCGCGATCACCACGACGGCGAGCAGCGCCACCGTTCGGCGGGTGGTTCGCGCCGGTCCCGGAGGACTCTTCTCGAGATAACCGACGTACAGTTCATCCGACATGCGTGTGATCCTTCATCTCCGGTTGCGGATGGACCCACACGTCTCCGTCAATGACGCGGGAACGAAATGTCGGAACCTTCTCGGTGAACGGTGGCGGTGACTCGCCGGTCTCCGGCCGATACTGATAGCCATGCCATGGGCAGGTGATGCAGCCATCGATGATCTTGCCTTCACCCAGAGGGCCATTCTGATGCTGGCACGCGTTCGAGACTGCCGCGATCTTTCCGTCATAGCGGAAGATCGCCACCTTTTCGCCGGATAGAACCGCCATCTTCGCTCGGTTCTCGCGGATCTCGTCGACACGGCAGACACGCACGTATCCGTCGCGAGCGGCCTCGCTGATCGGTCGATCGCCGCCACGTTCACGGAAGCCTGCGAGCAGATGAATCCCGACGATCCAGGCAAACCCCAACAGAACAAGACCACTCAACAGCGGCGACGTTTCGGCCTGAAGAACACCCAGAACGACATGCAACGTCAACAATCCATACGCGACGTAGACCAACATGTGCAGCGTCTTCCACATGGGCGCGGTCAGCTGGGTCAACCAGAAGTCGTGGCTGGTGGCGGCCATCAGAAAGAGGATCGATAACGCGACGAAACCCAGCGGCTGAAACGGGAAATCAATGAGACTGTCGAAGCGCTGATTCGACGTTAGCAGGCTGACGAGTGGGTGGACATTTCCCTGCGAATGAAACTGAAGCAGCGCAAACCCACCGTGTGCGGCTCCGACAAGAAACGTCGTCACGCCGAGATGCCGACGGTTGTAGAGCAGAGGCAGGAAGCGGGTGTCAAGTCGAGCTAACGGGCCGATGGAGAGCACGACATGCAACATCAGGAAGGCGCAACTGCCTAACGCGCGGATCAACATGGTTTCGGGGCTTGTATTGGGTCGTAACCACAGATCGACGACGACGAAGATCGTCAGGTAAAGACCCACACAGGACAGCATGACCGTGTCATAGATCTTTTTCTGTCGATTCCAACCGACGGCGACATACTGATGGCTCATGGATCCACCGTCTCGACGATTTCTTTCTGGGTCAGGCTGTACAGCACAAGACGACCCTGAATCGATGCGTACTCCGTCGGGATCGGATGGATCGTCGAGGACTCTCCATCGACGACGCCGAGAAAGAGCATGGTGTCGACCGATGGGTCGACCGATGGGTCGGTCTCTCCAGACACGTCCCAGTAGAGACTCCACTCGGGATGTGCCGGGACAGCCGCCGTCGGTGTCACATGGACTCGCGCAACAGGCCGGGATCGATCGATCCGATACTCGAGACCGGTCTTCCCACCCGCTGCCCGCGGCGATGCCGAGGGTATTTCTCGTCGAGTCAGAAGCCCCATCACCATCAGTGGACCGACCACCAACAGCAACCCGAGGAAGAACCACCGATGTCGGGTCCGCAACGGCCGGATCACGAACCGTCTCCCTGGACACGGTCACGGTGCGGATTGCGTTCGACCGGCGGTCCGCCGCGAACAATCCTACCCAGCAAGAATGGCCAGAGCGCGGCGACGCCCGGCAAGATCAGAAGTCGAAACCCCAGGCCGCCTTCGTTCGCGGCGGGATCCAGACGTTTGACCGCACGGAACACGAACCACAGCCCAAAAAGAACACCGACGGCGAGATACGCCTGCAAGAGAGTGACGAAAGATTGCGCCAAAATATCCATCTCGTCTGGCAACGGTGTCAGCTATCTCATTATGCCCGAATGGGTGAGAATAATTCGGAAGGCGTTTGGGTTCTCACCGGTGGTGCCACGGGGTAGACTGCGCCCAACCACGGAGAAAGACCATGAACAAGCTGAAGATCGCCGACTGGGCGACTCTGGAACCGTCGACACCCACGTATGCGCTGGTGGCCAATGTGGATCTGGTCATCGTGCGCTATCCCGATGAAGACGATGTGTCGGTGCTGTATGGCCGCTGCCTCCATCGTGGTGCACTGCTGGCGGACGGGCATATCCGCGGAAACGACCTGATCTGCGGCGTTCACGACTGGGACTATCAGTTCCGCTCCGGGATCAGCGCCTACAACAACAAGGAGCAACTCCACAAATTCTCGTCCTGGGTTGAGAGCGGCGGTGTCTGGGTCGACGAGGACGAGATTGCCGCCTGGGAAAAGGCCAACCCCCAGCCTTACGATCGGGATGCCTATCAGGGTCTCTACGCCGATACCCATGGGGTTCCGATGGAACCTCACGTCAACTACATCAGAGAGCTGGCAGAGCATGGTCTGGAACGGACCGGGGCCCACGGTCCCGTCTCTTCGATGGGCGTGGCCCTGACCGAACTGCCGCGTTGGGACGACATCCAGTTCGTCACCGCGCAGCTGGCCATCGTTCCGCAGTTGGATGACGTCGAGGTCGGTACAGAGCTGGTGATCGGACCGGGTGCCGCAAAGCCTCTCCATCTGAAAATCCCGCTCTTCGTCTCGGACATGAGTTATGGCGCTCTCTCGGAAGAGGCGAAGATCTCTCTGGCCACCGGCGCCGAGTTGGCAGGAACCGGCATCTGCTCCGGTGAAGGGGGCATGCTCGCCGAAGAGCAGGAGGCCAACTCCCGCTATTTCTACGAACTTGCGTCGGCGCGGTTCGGCTTTTCCATGGAGAAGGTTGCGCGCTGCCAGGCATTCCACTTCAAGGGTGGGCAGGGTGCCAAGACCGGTACCGGTGGCCATCTCCCCGGCGAGAAGGTCAAGGGCAAGATTGCGGAGGTGCGCGGTCTCGAGGTTGGCAAGGGAGCGATCTCGCCTTCACGTTTTCCGGAATGGGACAACCCGGCGCCGTTCCGCGAGTTTGCCGGGGAGGTGCGAGAGGCCACCGGCGGAATCCCGATCGGCTTCAAGCTCTCCGCGCAGCACATCGAGGATGATATCGATACCGCGCTGGAGATCGGTGTCGATTACGTCATCCTCGACGGTCGTGGCGGTGGCACAGGCGCCGCACCAAAGATCTTCAAGGACAACATCTCGGTCCCGACGATCCCTGCGCTGGCACGCGCACGACGACATCTGGATCGATGCGACAAGAAAGAGGTCACGCTGATCATCACCGGCGGACTTCGCACACCGGCGGATTTCGTCAAGGCGTTAGCCCTTGGCGCGGATGGTGTGGCGCTGTCCAACTCCGCGCTACAGGCCATCGGATGCCTTGGAATGCGGGCCTGCAGCACCAATAACTGTCCCGTCGGTATCGCGACCCAGAAAGAGACTCTTCGATCGCGACTGGTTGTTGACGCCGCGGCCAAACGGTTGGCCCGGTTCTTCGATGCGTCGGTTCACCTGATGGCCACGATGGCCCGAGCCTGTGGCCACACCCATCTGAATCAGTTCGCGGTTCGGGACCTGACCAGTTGGAAACGCGATATGGCAGATCTGGCCGGCGTTCGTTTCGCCGGCCCCGGAGCGACCCATGAGTAAGACCGACGACGTGAAGTGGTTTCGGGTTGCCGATAGCGATGAGCTGCCCGAAGGGCGGGTCAAGACCGTCGTCGCCGGCCACGTAAGCCTCGCCCTGACCCATTTCGAGGGTAAGTACAACGCGCTCGACAACAAGTGCCCGCACCAGGGAGGCCCGCTCGGAGAAGGCTCGATCGAGAACGGCTGGTTGCGATGCCCGTGGCATGGCTGGGACTTTCACCCCTGTACCGGGAATTCTCCCGGTGGACACGACGACGGAGTCGATGCGTTCGCCGTCGAGGAACGTGACGACGGGGTCTACGTCGCGCTTCCGTGCGAAGCCGCCCATCAAAGGACGGTTTCCGACGTGATGGTCGAGACGATGGTCAACTGGGGCGTCAAGCACGTGTTCGGAATGGTCGGTCACTCCAACCTGGGTCTCGCCGATGCCCTTCGTCGCCAGGAGGCCGAAGGCAATCTCCGCTACATCGGTATTCGTCATGAGGGCGCGGCCGCGTTCGCGGCATCGGCCTACGCAAAGTTGACGGGGAAGCCCGCCGCCTGCCTTGCGATCGCGGGGCCCGGCGCAACCAACCTTCTGACAGGTCTGTGGGACGCCAAGGTCGATCGCGCACCGGTCCTGGCTTTGACCGGTCAGGTCGACACCCAGGTCCTCGGACCCGGCGCTTTCCAGGAAGTGGATCTTGCGTCTGCGTTCTCGTCGGTCGCCGCCTGGAGTCAGACTGTCCTCCACTCCAGCAAGCATGCAGAGTTGATGACCCTGGCCCTCAAGCATGCCCATCTCAAGCGAGATGTGGCCCACCTGATTTTTCCCGATGAGGTTCAGGTACTGCCCGCCGATGAGGCCGCGAAGCCTTCTTCTCCCGAAGGGAGAATCACGGAGGAGACGATTACACCCCCCAGGGCATCGTTGACCGAAGCGGCGAAACGGATCGGTGAAGCCAAACGCCCGCTGATCATCGTTGGTCACGGGGCCCGCTTCCGCATGGATCGAATCACGGATTTCGCTGAACAGATCTCGGCACCGGTGGTTACGACGTTCAAGGGCAAGGGCCTGATCGCGGACGATCATCCACTTGGCTGCGGGGTTCTCGGACGGAGCGGCACACCCATCGCGAGTTGGTTCATGAACGAGGCCGACCTTCTGATCGTCCTCGGTGCGTCATTCTCCAATCACACCGGAATTACTCCCAAGACTCCGACGATTCAGGTCGACTTCGACCCGATGGCGCTCGGCAAGTTCCACCCGGTGACGGTTCCGGTCTGGGGCGAGATCGGCGTCACGGTCGAGGCCCTCCAGGAGATGCTGCGGGGCAAGTCGTCCGCCGTCGACCCTAAGAAAGAGCTGGCTGGACGCTGGGCGATCTGGCGCGAGGAGAAGCGGCGACGAGAGATTGACGATCGCGGGAACGGTCTGCCTTCGGCGGCGGTCTTTGCGGCGTTGACGCGACACGTTCCGGAGGACGCCGTCATCGCAGTGGACGTCGGCAACAACACGTACTCGTTCGGGCGATACTTCGAATGCAAGAACCAGTCGGTGCTGATGTCGGGCTATCTGGGATCGATCGGGTTCGGATTCCCGGCGGCGATGGGGGCGTGGGCAGCGCAGCCTGAACGAAAAACCATCGCGGTTACCGGAGATGGCGGATTCGGACAATACATGGGTGAGCTAACGACCGCGGTGCGACACGGCATGGATATCACCCACGTCCTACTCAACAACAACGAACTGGGAAAGATCAGCAAGGAACAACGCGCCGGTGAGTGGGACGTCTGGCAGACCGGACTCCACAACCCCGACTTCGCAAAATATGCGGAGATCTGTGGTGCCGTCGGGATCCGCGTCACGAAGGTCGATCAACTTGACGATGCCCTGAAGCGTGCTTTGGCACATGAGGGTCCCGCGCTGGTCGAGGTCGTTACCGACGCCGATTTGATCTAGTCGGAGAACCCACGTCGAGCCAGCGCAGACGAAACGTCCCGCGGAACCAGGTCGTATCGCGGACCTCGCCGGTCAGCTCGAGGGAACCGTCGGCGTCCTGACGCACGAGGTCGAGGAAGCGATCGGCATCGAATCGTATGCGTCCTTCGGGCACCCCGTCCCCGTCGCGATCCGTCGCGATGGGTGTCTCATCGATGGGCGCGAGCGTCCCCTGCAGACGAACGCCGGACGCAACGATCGTCCGTGGGTCGAGTCCGGATGGAAGTTCAACGAAGACCTCCACGACGTCGCCGTGTCGGCGACGACCCAGCGGAACGAGGATCTCCAATGGTTTGATCTCTCCGATATGGAAGATCAGCGGGATCGATCGCTGCGATTGGAACGGATCGTTGCTACGGAGTTCCAGGTCCGCAGCAAAGCTGCCCGAGGGCAACGCTCCGGTATCGACGGTTAGCGTCACGACATCTTCGCCGGCGGGCGACACCGCTCCGGATGCCGGCGAGATATGCAACCAGTCCGGCGCCCGACGAAATTCGATCGCCCGTCTGTCCTGGACGAACGACTGGTTGGCGACGACGAGGTTCCCGATCGTTCGATCGCTGTTCTGAATTCCGATGGTGGCGCTATCGGTCGCACCCTCCAGTACCCGGTACTGAAAGACGATTCGGCCATCGCGGTACAGCAGCACCTGGAACGTCAACGCACCGGGTGACGAGAATCTTTCGACCGCTTCGTACTGGACGATGAAGCGGTGGGGCTGTGACTCGACGAAGATCTGCCCCCTGTGGGTCAGGTTCAGATCGTCCCAGAACGGCGCGATCAGGTCGGCCGGTGTCCGTACGCCCGTGTCGGGCAGCGCCGGCGGATTGCTGTAGGACGGCGGACTGTCGGCGAAGCTCAGCCAACCGTCGGTGGAAACATGAACATGACTCGCCGCTCGCCCGTAGAACTCGAACGGGAAACCGATGGGTATCGGCTCGCTGACCTGATCGTCGGATGCGAGATCCAGCGAGACTCCCCGCCCGGAGATCTCCTGCCAGTCGAAGAGGGGTCCACCGGGCTCGTCCTCGGTCCGCCAGCGATAGCCGAATGCATCCTGGCGGCCGACATCCCGCGAGTGTCGACCGGCCGGCGCTGGAATCGTCGTCTGCGACAACGTCCACTGAAGTTCCGTACCCATGCCACGCACGCCACCGTCATCGCCGACATTGGCGATGTGTATCTCGCGGAGTGTCTTGAGGTGCGGTCGCGGCGGGAGCGCCACGGCGATCCTCTCGGGGTCGACGAGTAACTTCGGTGGATGCCGTGACGTGCCGGTCAACACGACCGACATCGTCGAAGGATCGGAATTCTCCACGAACGCAACGAGAGACGTCGCAAGATCTCCCGCCGACGTGGGCGTCCACGTGACCTGTCGGGTGGCGTGTTCGCGTGGCGCAAGTTCGACCGGCGATCCCATCCCGTCGATCACCAGCGACTCGCGTGCCCGAGGATCCGCAATTTCGAGATCGACCACACGAATCGGTCGATCCCCGCGATTGGAAAACTCCAGAAGCTCGGTCCTCGGGACGCCGACAAACGTCGTAAGATCGAGCCCCACGGGACCCATCTCCAGGCGTCCCGCGGCGGCGATCGTCACGTCGAGGATCGTCGAGGTCACCGGGGTCTCGGGGTCGTTGCTACGCAGGTGGATCGTTTCGCGGTACGGACCGATCGGTAGATCCGTGCGAAGCATCAGGGGCAGGACCACCGACTCGCCGGGTGCGACGACTCCGCTGGGGTAAGGCGGCTGGACGATTCCCTCGGGAGTGCCCAGGCGGATGAATTCCCGTCCGAATTCGCCCTGCTGAAAATAGACGCCCGGGTTCGTACGACCAATCCACGCCAGCTCGCCCTTTCGAGAAACGAGGGGAGCGACATCGATTGCCTGCCAACGATTCGTCCGTGTGTCATGACGATAGACGATCCCCGCATCGGGTTCTGCGATGACGTAGTACGAGGACAGGATCGGATCGAACGTCGTGCCACTTCTCAGACCGGACGGGGCTTGTTGCTGCAGATCCCAACGATCCACGGCGATATCGTAGCGGGCGAAATCTGGATTGCCGTTGCCGCGATGGCCGTACAGATGCCCGTCGAAGAACTCAAGACCTCCGCCGCGCTCGAACGGAAATGGCGGCGGTGCCAATTCCGTGGTGACCTCGGTCTCCGGATCGTGGCGGAACAACCGCGCAAGACGTGCCAGATAGATGAACGATTCGCCGTCGCCGGCCACCGCGCCCACGTTCTGATCGACGGGATGAGGGCGACGTTCCCAACGATCGACGGCGATGTCGTAGACCGCGTAGAAGTCTCGGTCATTGGAATGGAATACGTGAATCTTGCCGTCCAGTAAGACCGATCGACAGAACTCCTCGGCCGCCATCGGTGACCGCGAGAGCGTGGTCCAGGTGGAGCTTGTGACGTCAAACCGATAGAACTCGTTCGCCCGACGGATCTGTGTATAGATCTGCCCGCCGATCGGATCTGCCACGAGACAGGCAGCGGGGCCCGGGCTGGCGGGCAGCGTTTCGAGTTCGACGCCGACGGCCACCTCCGGGGCCGTGCTGAAGCTGAGCGGCAACCCACCGGCGTTGGAGAGACTCAGTTCGAAGGTCTCGGGTGTCGCCGGCAGCACGACGTGTTGCAGGAGCGATGGACTCAGAACGGCTTGCGGTGCGGCGTTGGACGTTGCGCGTAGCGGCAGTCGGGTGAGAGGCTGATCCGTAGCGTTGCTTGCGACGATCAATTCTCCGGATAGGACTCCGACATCGTCGGCCAGCACCGTGATCTCGATCATCTCGCTCTCACCGGGTTCCAGGACGAATGATCGATCGACCACCCGGAACGACGAGCCGGTCGTCGTAAGACTCTGAATATTCAGATCGGAGTTGCCGTTGCTGAAGATCTCGACCTGGGTGCCGTCGGGACGACCCAGAAAGACCTGTCCAACTTCCACGGAACTCGCAAGTTCCGGGTAACGGAGAGTCACCTCGTGAAATCGCTCAGGGCAGATGGTGCCGACGGGCGCACTGTTCTGCACGATGACATCCACCGTGCCGTTCGAGGACCACTGGGAAAGGCGGGCCGGTGAGACCGAGGTTGTCTCGGTGATCGGAACGCAGTCGGCGCTGTTGCCACCGGCGGAAAGGAGGAATTGACCCTCGACCAGCAAAGCGGCCTGTTCGCCGATCGAACCAAAGTCGCCGACAACATGCAGGCTTACGTCGACATTCCCGGCAGCCGGCCGATCGACGGAGAACTGATGTTCGGTCGCGGCTGCGGCGACACTGAACTCGACCCGGGAACGTTGTTCGTAACGGGATGTCGAGAATCCCAGGCGGGGCGTCCCGGTCACGACCCAGTTCACCGGAATCTCGATCAGAGATTGCTGGGGATCCTCCGTTGCCAACATCACCGCAAAGTCCTGCGCGCCGGCTGGAAGATCGGTCCCGTCAACGGTGATGGTGATTTCCGCAACGTCGCCAGGCGCGACAGTGCCGGCGACGGGTGTGATCGATACCTGAGAAATCACCGTGCCCACAGCCGATGCCGAGAAACCGACGGGGACGCTTCCGTTGTTTTCCATGGAGAGCGAGCGCGACTGGATCTCACCGAGCGTGGTGTTGAAGGTGAGCGACAACGGAGTAACCCGTAGGCTTGGCGCCGGGACACCGTGGCCATGCAACGGAAGACGGACAACTGCAGCATTCGTGGCGTCGGAGATGACCACCAGTTCACCCTCGTGATCTCCGAGGGCGTCGGGAGTGAACCGCACTGGAATCGATCGGCTCGCACCCGCCTCAACGAACTGTGGAACGACTCCAAGCTCATAAGCGGAGCCGCTGGTTTCAACCGAGTCGAAGGTCAGACGGTCGGTTCCGGAGTTGGTGATAACCACGTTGCGAATCGACTCGAACTCGACGAACCCATCCCCGAACTCCAGTCGATCGGACGGTCCGTCATAGATCAGGCTCAATCGATGGCTATTGCGTTCGCAGAACAGATCGACTTTTGGCGAGTTGCTGACGATGGCCTCGATCTGATTGTCGGAATTCCAACGTGTGACGTCGTCGATGGAGAGTGGTTCGACGATTCCGATCGGTTCGCAGTCACGCTCGGCGTCACTGATCGACAACAACTCGTCACCTTCGACCGTCAATGTCGCCGATTCATCGATCAATCCGAAGTCTCCGTCCACGACCATTTCAAACCTGGCCGCGCCGACGATGGGGATCGAGATAGGGAAGATATGAGTCGTCACCGCATCCAGCGTCGAATAGCTGATTTCGGAATCGATCCGGACTACAGCAGGTTCCAACCGGATCCGAGGTTCGCCGCGAATCTCAAGGATGATCGGTAGCGCGATCTGGAGTGCGTCGGGATCATTGCTCCGAACCATGATCGCCGTTTCACGCAAGCCCGCGACGAAGTCCGTCCCGTCGATCTCCAGAGTAAAGGGTTCCGTCTCCCCGGCCGGAATCAGACCGGACTGTGGGGCGACGACCAGATCGGAGCCCGCGCTCTCGAGCGTGACGACGAGCGGCGAGGCGCCGTCGTTACCGATCTCGAACGAGGCCTCGATGCGTTCGCCAGCGTCCAACGTGCGCTCGATCCGATCCGGTTGGAGTCGCAAGATGGGGGGTGCCAGTCCCACACCCTCCAGGAACAGCTGAGTGGCGTCATGGTCGGGTTCGTTGGTCGTGATGCTCAGGGTGTCGGCCCGCCGGCCCGGGGTCTGTGGGTGAAACAGCACTTCCAGAGTCAATACCTGGTCCGTCTGAAGCGTGGCGAACGGAAAAACTGCCGTGTAGTCCGTCAACAACTCGCTGGAGATGGATGCAATCCGTAAGGCAGACGACCCGACGTTGATCAGGTCGACTTCCATCTGTTCGGTGAGCCCCACGATCGTCTCGGGGAACTCCAGACTCGAGACGGGCTCGCGATACGCCAACTGCAACCCGTGAACGTTGTTAGAGCAAAACGTGGCAACGTCAGCGGAATTCTCGATCGTGATTATCAGAACGCCGTCCCCGGCCAGTCGCTCAACATCCTGCCCGCTGAGAATGAAGCTGCGCCCACCGAAAGAGCAGTCCGTGCCGCCACCCTGAACGATGCCCAGAAACTCACCATCAACCGACACGGTCCCGAACTCGGAGGACTCCGCGAAGTCCCCCTCGACCGAGACCGTCACGGTCATCGGCCCTATCGCCTGTGACCCAAGTTCGATGCGATGCGTGGTTCCAGCCGGGCTGTCGTCGAACAACTGTTCGCTCTCTTCCGTGGGTCCGGAACGACCGACGACGAGACGTGGGCGGAGACCGATGATGACGGCGAGCGGGATGTCGAGTTCCGGACGGGACACGTCGTTGCTACGTACGTTCACGAGCGCCCCGTAGAAACCGGCTGCAAGACCGTTCGTGTCGATCGTCAGCGGGACATCGATGGACTGACCACCGATTAGTCGACCGACCGTCTGTCCGAACGTAACCCGTTCGTCCAACGGGCGTGAATCCAGTCCCGTGATCATCCAGTCGAGCTCACCAGGACCTGCGTTGGCGATCCGTAACTGTGCCGTTCCGACCTCGACGGGATCGAGGAATAGCTCGAACGCTGAAGGCGAGACGTCGATGATGGGCGGTGGCAGGGTGTGGACCGTGAGGACATTCGATACCGGCCCGACGTTTCCCCACTCGTCCTGACCTTGAACGGTCATTGAAAGGTCGGCGTCGGGCGTCAGCCCGTTCAGTTCGAACGTCTGGGTCGCTCCAGCTGCAAGCGGGATGGGCCCCGAGGCCAGCAGGCCTTCGGCGGCTACACGAATCCGGTAGCGCCAGACGGTACCGTCGTCGCCATCGTCCCCCGGCGCGGTCCATGTAATTACGGCGCGGGTGCTACCGAGTTCCAGCAGATGGAGGTCGTCGATCCGACCGGGAGCAACGTCGTCGATGGCCTGCAAGACTCCGAGCGCGTCGAGACGGGCCCCGGTCCGACTGTAACCCGTGAGACTCGGCACGGGAATCGCCGAGTCGAGAATCCGCTGCTTGAGCGCAAGCGCGGGGATGTTCGGCGCGACCGAGAGAGCCAACGCGGCCACGCCGGTGACCTGTGGCGCCGCCATCGATGTCCCGGTCAGCTGGCGATAGGTTCCGCCGACCACCGAACTGAGAACTCGCTCACCGGCGGCGGCGACATCCACGCCGATGGGGCCAATGTTCGTGAAGAAGGCAGGCAGGTCGCGATCGTTGGTCGCCATCACGGTGAGGATGTTGTCCAGATCGTAGCCTGCCGGGAACTGCGGTAGCTGATCGATATCCACGGCACTGTTGCCGGCCGCCGCGACGAACAGATGGTCCGCCTCACCCGCCCTCTGAATGGCGTCTCGCAACGCCTGTGAGTTGAACGACCCACCCCATGAATTGTTGCTGACGCGTGCGCCCATCGCGACGGCGTAGTCCAGCGCGGCGACGGCGTCCGAGGTCGAACCGAACCCGGCACTGTCCGTGAACTTCAACGGCATCAACGTGACCTTCCAGGCCACGCCACTGACACCGCGGCCGTTGTCCCCCACCGCCCCGACGATTCCGGCGACATGGGTGCCATGATCGTTGTCGTCGAAGGGATCGTTGTTGTCGGTGAAGAAGTTCCAGCCGGCGGTGTCGTCGACGTAACCGTTGTTATCGTCATCTATCCCGTTCCCGGCGATCTCGTTCTCATTGGTCCAGAGGTTTGGAAGAAGATCGGGGTGGTTGACATCGATCCCCGAATCGATGATCGCGACGATCACATCGCGACTACCGGTGGTCAGATCCCAGGCTTCCATCGCGCGGATGTCGGCGCCGGGTGTTCCGCCGGTCTGACCGGCGTTTGTAAGCCAGTACTGCTGGAAGTGAAAAGGATCGTCAGGTTGACGATAGAGGGAAACCATCCAGTTGGGTTCTGCGTAGAGAACTTCCGATTCGGCGGCGAGCTTGCGGGCGATCGTCTCGACATCCTCCAGCGGTCCAACTCGCATCCGTTCCAGCCCGTGACGGTCGCGGTGGATCCTGGCGACGTTGAAGCGACCGGTCGTCTGCCGCCTCGCGCCTGCGTCGACATCGTCGCGAAACTTGACGAGGATCTCGCCGGGGACGAATCGCGGCGGCGAATCGGACGACGAGCCGTCGACCGTCACCCCGCCCGGTAACAACAGGCAGAGGATCCCGAGCAGTAGATTGCGCGTAAACCGCGGCAAGACAAACTCCCCCGCCTTTGTGTACGTCATGCGGTGGGAGGGTGCAAGCAGGTGCCTCAGTCCTCGCGGGGCGTCACCCGCGCCGCGGTTGCCTGCAGAACCTGCCAGGCTTCTGCGACATGTGCGCGTGTCTGGCGGAGATTGCCGATCGTCAATCTGAGGGTATGACGATCGTCCAACCTGGCGTGGGAGAGATAGAACCGGCCCTCCTCGTTGATGCGCTCCAGGATGTCGACATTCAACCGGTCCAGCGTCCCGGGGTCGTCGATTCCACTCGGGTGATAACGAAAACAGATCGTCGCAGCGGGCGTCGGCGCCAGCCGTTCCCAATCCTGCGCCGCGTCGATCCAGTCACGGAACTCCCTTGCCCACTCGACGTGAGCACGAATCCGCCTGGCAAACCCCTCGGTCCCGAAGTAACGGATCATGATCCACAGCTTCAACGCACGGAATCGACGCCCGAGCTGGATTCCGTACTCATTGAAGTTCGTCGCCTGACCGTCGGTCGCCGTTTTCAGGTACTCGGGATTCAGGGCGAATGCGTTACGAAACGCATCACCATCGCGGAAGAGAAGTAACGACGCATCGAACGGCGTGAAGAACCACTTGTGGGGATTGATGACGATCGAGTCGGCCAGCTCCCAGCCCGCCAGCAAGTCACGGTACTCGGGAACCAACGCCAGGGCCCCACCGTAAGCCGCATCGAAATGGCACCACAGACCCTCGTCCCGACATAACTCTCCGATGGCTCGTGCCGGGTCGATACTCGTCGAGGCGGTCGTGCCGAGCGTTCCGGCCACACAGAACGGTTGCCAGCCGGCGTCACGGTCTTCGCGGATCGCGCGCGCCAGTGCATCGACGTCCATGCGGTAGTTTCGATCTGCGGGGATGGGTCGCACCCCGTCCGGGCCCACACCGATCACCATCGCCGCCTTCTCGATCGACATGTGAGCCTGATCGGAGGCGTAGAGCCTCAACCGAGTGGGAGTCTCCAGATCCAGAACCTTGTGACGGGCCGCCACCAGGCTGAGGAGCGTCGAGATCGATGCCGTGTCGGTGAACATCCCGCTGAACGTCCCCGGTAGGCCAAGCATCTGTCGCAGCCATGCGACGACACACTCCTCCAGCTCTGTTGACGCCGGGGCGTTGCGCCACATCATCACGTTGGAATTCAGAGTCGCGGACAGCCACTCGCCGAGGATTCCCGGACCACTGGCCATGCTGGGGAAATAGGCCATGAATCGAGGGTGCTGCCAGTGGGTGATGTTGGGTTCGATCAATCGCTTGTAGTCGGCAAAGATCTCTTCGGTGGGCTGCGGATCGACGGGCGGCGCGTCGGAGAGCTGCGCGCGGATCTCGCCCGGTTTGACGTTCGGAACGACGGGAAGCTGCTCAAGACCCTCCAGATAGTCTGCGGCGAGATCCGCGACACGGTGTGCCCATTCGCGAAACTCACCGGCGTCCATGTCGCCGATACCGGTCTGCCCCGGCGTGGGTTTGGTCGTCATCCCGGGACAACCTCCCGATCAGTGAAAGTAGATCAACAGGACGCACCCAAGAACGATGCGATAGTAGGCGAACGCTCGAAACGTGTGTGTGGCAACGAACTTGAGGAGCCAGCGGACCGCAGCCCAGCCGACGACGAACGAGATGGCGAACGACAGCGACAACCATCCACCGTCGCCGGGCTGTAGATGATGAAAGTTGCTGTAGAGGTCGTAGCAGCCGGCGGCCATCATCACCGGGATCGCCAGGAAGAACGAGAACTCGGTCGCGGCACGCCGATCGAGACCGGTGACCACCCCGCCGAGGATCGTCGCCGCGGACCGAGAAAAGCCCGGCCAGAGTGCCAGCATCTGGGCCAGGCCGATCCACGCCGCCTGTCCCCAACCTAGGTTGGTCGCGTCGTGTACGTTCGGCTTGATCCGGATCCCCTCGACGATCAGGATCAGGATCGCACCGACGATCAACGCCCAGGCGACCATCTGCGGATTGAACAGATGGGTCGTGATCAGGTCCCGCAACGCCAGGCCGACGATGGCCAACGGCAGGAACGCGATCAACAACTTGACGGCGAAGGTGCGCGAACGGCGTTGCGTCGGGAGCTCAAAGACCAGCTTGAACAGCTTTTGACGGAATTCGACGACCACGCCGAGAATCGCACCCAGCTGGATGAAGATCTCGAACAGTTCGGCCCGCTCTCCCTCGAAACCTAGCAAGGCCGATGTAACGATCAGGTGACCGGTCGACGAAACGGGAAGGAACTCCGTTAGACCCTCGACCAGGCCAAGCAACACTGCGATCCAGAACATCGACGCCACAGATCAACCTTTCTGTTGGCGACCCATGATGGCTGGAACCAGGGTCAATGCGGTCAGCAAGCAGGTCAACGAGCCGATCAACGCGACCTGGCCGAAACTCCGAAGGGCCGGGTAGTTGCCAAACCAGAGAGTTCCGAACCCGGCGATATTGGTCAACGCCGCCATGACGACGGCCTTGCCCGTTTCGAGGAGTCCTTCCTCGACAAGTCCATCGCTGAGTGTGAAGCGATGCACGATATGAATACTGTAGTCGATTCCGACACCCAGGATCATCGTCGCAACGAAGGCGTTGACGTAGTTCAGCGGCACGTCCAGCACGCGCATCATGCCGAGCATCATGATCACGCCGCAGACCAGCTGCGCCAGGGCGATACTCGTCAGACGAAGGCTGCGGAAATCGATCCACAGCAACACGAAGACGACCACAAGCCCAAGAGCCACCGCACGCGGCGCTTCGCGGCTGAAGATTCTGCGGAACTCCTTGCTGACGACGTTCGTGCCGGTGATGACAATCCGTGCGTCATCGCCGGTCAGAGCGTTGACGAAGCCGGGCGGAGGTTGACGCTTCCAGCGAGCATCGGCGAGAAAGACGTAGGTCACGATTCGTACCCGTCCCTCGTCGCTCCGCACGTAACGACCCAGAAGTCGATCCAGACCACGGTTCTCGAGGTCCTGGAGCCTCAACGGCTGCTCGGGACCGAGAAAGCGATCCAGTCGTCCCAGGAACTCGTCGAACGCCGCGGGGTTCATCCTCTGTTTATCGAGCTCCGAGAGAAACGTGCTCTTGACCCGTTCGGCGTCGAATTCCGCGGGACTGGCGGCGACCGCCTGTAAGACCTCTCGCTGCTGAGTCTCGCCGGGTAGGTAGGCCAGGACGGAATCGTAGGAGCCGACGGTGCCGTCCTCGACGAACGGCTGCAGTCGATCTTCGACCTTCTGCGTCAAGGCCAGGGCCTCGTCGTGGGTGGGTGCCTCCACGATGGCCATCATGTACGAGAGTGCCGCACCGAAGCGGTCCGTGATGCGCTTCTGAACCTGGTAGGCCGCAGACTTGTTACTGCGGAGCGCCTTGATCGAATCGTCGAATTCCAACCGCGTCGCCAGCCAGCCACTACCGAGGGTCGCGATGACGATCAACGTGATGACGGTCTTGCGATAGCGGACCGACAACGGAATCAGGTGCTCCAGAAGGAACGACTGCAGATGCAGTTTCTTGACCGAATCGACCTTGCGCTTTCGTACACCCTCGTTCCAGGTGATCATCGCCGGAAGCATGAACAGGATCGCCACCGCGCAGAGCAGGATGCCGCTGCCAATCAAGAAGCCGAGATCCCGCAGGCCGCGAAACTGGCTGATGCACATCGCGTAGAACGTGCCGGCCGATGTGATGGCTCCGGTGAAGACCCCAAGCCCGGTCTCGCCGATCATTCGCTCGGTGGCCTGCGCGAGGGTTCTGCCGGCCCGACGCTCCTCGACATACCGTGCGTAGATGACGATGACGAAGTCCGTACCAAGCCCCATCAGTAATGCGGTGAACGCCGAGGACGACGCGTTCAGCGATTGGAGCACCAGAAACGCCAGCCCGAAGGTCAGGGCCTGGCCGACCAGAAGCGGGATGCTGCTGTAGAGCAACGCCGCGAATCGTCGGTAACAGAGCCAGTACAGCATCGAGACCGCGAGAAGCGAGAGGATCAGATTCCGGCTGACGTCCTCACGGATCAGATCGGCCTCGTCTACGGCGACCGCGTAGTTTCCGCCGTAGTGCACCGAAGGCGTCAACGCATCGGCGCCGTCCCGCTCGTGGATCTCGTCGCGGGAATCGGTCTCGGCCTGGCGCACCGCCTGTAGCAGGCGCTCGTCGAAATCGATGTCCTGCGAGGGGCCCGTCGGCTTGACCAACATGATCAACAACTTGCGATCGCGCGACAGGTAGTAGCCGTCGCTGACATCGATCTGCAGCACGTTGCGATTGCTCTGCAGGCGATCCAGGAACAGCGGCATCAACCCGAGCGGATCTGCGCGCTGTGGGTCATCGAGGAGGATTGCCGCCGGATTGCTCAGATGGAGTCGCGTCTCCTGAACCTGGCGGCGAATCGCTTCGTCTTCCAACTTGGCCGCCACGTCGGCCAACTTCTCCGGTGGCAAGAAGAGCAGCGCGTTGTCGTAGAACAGTTCGAGGAACGACTCATCCAACGCGAACCGATGCTCGACGTACTCGATCAGTTCGGTCTCAGCCGAGAGGCGCTCCGCCAGGACGTCGGAGAAATCCTCGAGCGAGTCCTGGGAGTTATCGTCCGCCGCCTCGAGCAGCACCATCAGGTAATCGATCGAACCGAAGTCGTTCAACGCTTCCTTCAGCGTGTCGACCTGGCGATTTCCCTCGGGAATCAACGCTAGGACATTGGATTCCAGTTTTAGTTTGGATCCGAAGAACCCACCCGCCGCCAGCGCCAACGCAGCCATCACGAAGACGATCAGGTAGTGTCGTCTTCCGAAGCGCTCGACGCGTAGAAGCAATCGATGTCGCCCGCCAAACTGTGGGTTGCCCGAGGAGTCGGAGCTCATCGATTCTGGATTCCGGGTTGAGAGACTCAGGATTATCGAACGCCGGAAACAGGGCGTCAAGGGACCCCGCATGGTATTCTGATCCGTGGCGACCCACCGTTGCCTCCCGTCTCCCCCTTCGGTTACGACCCGCTCCCCACGTCTGCGAGGATCGATGAGTCGAAAGTATCGACATTCCGGTTACCAGGATCGCAACGACGATCGTGACCGTGAAGACCGCCCACGAGGCGGACCGAGCGGAGGTCCACGAAAGGACCTGACGAAGGAGCAGCTGATCCACAAGCGTGGCCTCCGTCATGCGCTGGATCGCGATGCCAACGAAGTGGTCCGCTGTTACAGCTGTGGTCGCGACGTCGATCGGGTGGAAGCCATGGCCCGAGGCAGCCGCTGTCCCGGCTGTTCGACCGATCTACACTGCTGCCGCTTCTGCAAGAGTTTCGACAGCAACGCCCGGTTCCAATGTCGGGAACCTCTCGAAGAGGCGATCGCCAACAAGACCACGTCCAACGACTGTTCGATGTTCAGACCGCGTCTTGTGTTGGATGTCACTGGCCGTCGGACGAAGAAGCAGGCCAAGCCGACCGCACGCACGGCGTTCGACGACCTGTTCAAGAACTAGGCTACTCCCCGATAATCTTGACCAGGACTCGTTTGGCGCGACGGCCGTCAAACTCGCCGTAGAAGATCTGCTCCCACGGCCCGAAGTCCAGGCGTCCAGCGGTCACCGCGACCACCACCTCGCGACCCATGATCTGCCGCTTGTGATGGGCGTCGCCGTTGTCCTCTCCCGTGCGATTGTGGAGATATCGCGAGGGGTCATGAGGCGCTAACTCCTCCAGCCATTTCTTGTAGTCCTGATGTAGGCCCGACTCGTCGTCATTGATGAAGACGCTGGCCGTGATGTGCATCGCGTTGACCAGACACAGGCCTTCCTGGATCCCGCTCTCGTCGACCAACATCTCGACATCCCGAGTGATGTTGATGAAATCCATGCGGGTCGGGACCTCGAACTGCAGATGACGGGTAAGGAAGTTCATGTGCGGCAGCGTAGCCGATCCAGTGTGTTTTAGGGGATTTTTCGCCGGTTCAGGGTCAGGTTGTCCCGGTTAGGCGCCGAACCTATATTCGACGCGATGGCGGATATCGCCGAGGGTCGACAAAAGGGAAACGCACAATGAAGCGCTTTAATAATGAGAGTGGTGAGGGTCGGGTTGGATTGCTTGTGGCGTTGATCGTCGCGAGTTTGATGATCTTCATTGGCGTCAAGGTGATCCCGGTTCGGGTCAGCGCGTACGAGTTCAAGGATGTCCTGCGCACCGAGGTGCGCTACGGCGCGGTCCGTGACGACGACAGCGAAGTCAAGCGCCGCATCCTGGCCAAGGCCGAGGAGCTCGAGGTACCGATCAAGACGAAAGACGTGAAGATCAAGCGCACGGCGGGCTGGATGACCGTGACGGCCAAGTACGAGCACCCGATCGACCTGAAGTTCTACACCTACGTCTACACCTTCAACGCCGAGGAGAAGGCACCGCTCTTCTAGGCCTCGTAGACCAACCGTCCCGCAGCAAAGACAAACTCGACACGAGGCGCCCCGAATCGGTAGACCAGGTGGTACCGATTGGGGATGCGATGAACGACCAGGTCCGCGCGCTTCCCGACCTCGACACTACCGATGCGGTCGGCACGTCCGAGGGTGTGGGCCGCGTTCAGCGTCGCTGCCGTGATCGCCTCGTCCACCGTCAGCTTCCCGTTCAGACAGGCGAACCACATGGCCGCCGTCATCGACTCGGTTGGACAAGAGCCTGGATTGAAGTCGGTGGCCAACGCCACGGGGACACCGCCATCGACCAGTCGTCGTCCGGGGGGCGGGGCATCCATCATCAGGAAGAACGTCGCGGCAGGCAGGAGGATCCCACCGGTGCCGGCTTTCGCCATCGCCTCGATGCCGGCATCCGAGGCGTACTCCAGGTGGTCGGCCGAGCTGGCCCCCAGCTCCGCCGCCAGCGCCGCCGCACCGTCGTCGGCCAGCTGATCGGCGTGGAGGCGTACACCGAGCCCGCTCTCGCGTGCCGCCGTCAGGATGGTCCTCGCCTCGTCGATGGAAAAGGCATGGGCGTCGACGAACGCATCGGCGTACTCGGCCAATTGGCGCTCGACGATCTCCGGCAGGAGTCGATCCACCAGCAAGGCGACGTAATCGGCGCGTCGGTCCTTGAACTCCGGGGGGATCGTGTGGGCACCCAGGAAGGTCGGGACCAGCTTGACCGGATGATGGCGGGCAGCGTGGCTCAGCGCCTCCAGCTGTTTGATCTCGTGGTCGAAGGAGAGGCCGTAACCACTCTTGGCCTCGACGGTGGTGGTCCCCAGCGCCAGCATCGCGTCGAGCCGGTTCTCTACCGTCTCGGCCAGTTGCTCGGTGGAGGCCTCCCGGGTCTTCGCAACCGTCGAGAGGATCCCACCGCCACGGGCCGCGATGTCCGAGTAGCTGGCGCCGCGGAGTCGCTCGTCGAATTCCGATTCTCTCCAGCCGATGAACGGCAGATGGGTGTGGGGATCGACAAATCCTGGGAGTGCGGTCCCGCCGTCGGCATCCACCGTATGACCGTCTTCCGTCAATCGGACGGCCTGTTCGAGTTCGGATCGTGGACCGACCCAGACAAAAATGCCGTCGCGACAGGCGACGGCGGCATCGGGGATCGTGGTCAGTTGGCCGAGATCGGCACCGAGCCGTGGGCCGTTCCCCGTGGGGGTGGCCAGCTCGGCGATGTGGGTGACGATCAGGTCGGCGTCAATCATCCCGCTTCAGTTTGGTTCCGTCGTGGCAGCAAGTGGACGTTATCCAGGTCATCCCGCTCGGCGCTCCGTCGATCCACCAACTCGAGATGCTCTTCCAGCAAGGTCCGCAGGCGTTTTTCGAACAGGTCCCGCTCCAGCTTGCTGCGTCCGATCTCGGTTTCTAGTCGAGACAGCTGGTCCTGGGAATCCTGCAGCGTCTGTTCGGCACGCATGCGTGCTTCGCGGACGGTGAGTTCGGCCTCGGCCTGGGAGCGACTCTTGAGATCCTCGGTCATGCTCTGGGCCGTCACCAGGGTCTTCTGGAGGGTCTGCTCGCGGTCGGAGTGTTTGGAGATTTCGGTCTTCAGGCTGCCGATGGCCTCGTGGAGTTCGGCGTTCTCTAAGTTGAGACGCGCCATCTCTTCCGCCACCGAGTGGAGGAACATCTGCACCTGCTGGGGGTCCAGCCCTCGGAGCTTCGTCTTGAATTCCTGGGTCTTGATCTCGTTGGCGGTAATCCGGCTCATGGAGGGTCCTCCGCTGCGTTCAACACGTGGGGGAACGTAAGTCTCTTTTCGGGACCTGGCAAGCGCCACCACGACTGCCGGTATGCGTCTTCGCATCGTCCTCAAGATTGTAATCCCGTTTGGTTGCCGCTGCCTGTACCGGCGCGATTGTAGCAATTGGGGTGCAACGTTTGTGAGGCAGTCCGGTAGGTTTGACGCGGCCGTCGGTCGCGGATGACCCGTGAGTCAGGATTTGCGGCCCACGCGTTGTTAACCACCGTGAATTGGGTTCGAGTCCTGTCTGGGGAGCCAACCTTTGCGGTGCGCGGAACCTCTGTCCTTGGTTAACAGGGGCTGCTCTACGAACTCAAACACCGCTGGCGCGACGGCACGACTCACATCGGATTCGAACCCCTGGAGTTGCTGGCGAAGCTCGCCGCGCTGGTCCCGCCTCCGCGGTTCAACCTCGTTCGGTACCACGGCGTTCTCGCTCCCGCGGCTCGACACCGGGCGCAAGTGGTGCCGCCGGGTCCGGCGCCGGAACCCGGGGCGGCACACACCGATTGCGAGGTCGCGCATCCACACCAAGGACACTCCGAGCCCGACGAACAACGTCCCGATCCGCGACCCCGCAATTACTCCTGGGCCGAGTTGATGCGGCGAGTGTTCGCGGTGGACGTGCTTGAATGCCCGGCGTGCCAGGGGCCGATGCGGGTGCTGGCCACGATCCACCCGCCCGAGGCGACTCGCGCCATCCTCGACTGCCTCGGCCTGCCGTCGAGGGCGCCGCCCGTCTCGCCGGCCGAACTCGACTCAACCGACCATTTTGCAGAGGCGTTCTGAGACGTTTCCCGGAACGCGCTCGGGGAGTTGTGTCCGCCGGCCGAGCGGCGCGCTTGTCTGCCCGGCCTCCGGGCCCAATTCAGCCTCATGGCGAAGTCTTGGAGTTGACGTAAGAGCATATTATCGGACCCTGAACACGCGTCCTACTCCGTGAGTTTCGAAAAAGGGCTCTTGTTCCGCCTACCCGCACTGAGCCCGCGATTGACGGCGCAGGTTTCCCAGAAACGCACGTTTTGCGTGTACTCCGAATCGAAAACGATTGCCGCTCTTGCAAGCCCTGGAACCTTGGCGGAATACTGCTCGGCGAGGTAATAGATATCGCCCTCGTTCAGCGTGTGCTCAAGTTCACGCTCATCGAGCAACGCTTTCGTGCACTTACCGTCAAGGCCTGCGGCCACGATCGCGCCCACGTAACGGCGAATTTCAGCAGCGCTATCGGGCTTGCCGCGCGCTGTTGCGGAAAGAAGGTCGCCGTCGATGCGGATTTCGTATTCGATCGCCATTTCTGTCATCAGTATAAATGATTGCGCGCACCCCGGATGCGTCGCAGATATACCGATTAGTTAGTGCCTAAAACGTGCCGAAAGTTTCTTGTCAGTGACCGCCCGCAGCAGCGATTATTTTTGTGTGGGCAGCTACAGCCCGGCGCAGGAGGAATCCGACCGGCACGAGAATCAGCTGCCCAATCAGCCCTTTAGCGTGCAGCTCGAAAGTTCTTTCTATACGAGTAACGCCTTCGCGGCGGTCAAACTGCCATGTTTCAACGAAGTACCGTGCGAAATTCTTCAGCGGCGTCGAAAAATTCTCGATCTTCATGACGAGCTCGCGGTCGGGCACGTAGCCGGTCACGGATTCTTCATGTGTCGAACCGTCGGAATTGGTTACCGCAATGCGCGTACCGACTCGAGATGACGTTTGTTCGATAATCGTTGCACTGTCGATGCCCGGCAACGGTCCCCAGCCCGTGAATCCGGGCCAGTTCCTGACATCGAGGATTTCCTCAACAAGCTCTTCAGGCGAAAGCCGGGATTGGGCTGAAACAGTGAATGACATGCCAACTGCGGCGTTGCGTCAAACCTGCGCGGCTACCTGACTTCGCCGCGCGCCTCCATGCCCGCATATTCCTCAGCAGTAATAAGGCCTAGTTTCGCTGCCTCAGCACGTTCTTCGTCGGTGATGACTTCCTGCAGGATATCGATGCGCTTCCATGGCGCCAGCTTGTAAGAACCGTCGTCGCGCGGCAGAAACGTCGAGAGCTCCGTCGGCGTCATCGGATGTACATAGCGTGCGCAGTTGAGCCACACCTTTTCCACGGCAATCTCTGTGACCGTCATTGAACCGGGGTAACTCGCCAGCATCGGACCGTCGCGCAGCAACTTTGCTGTTCCACGCAGACGCATCCGCTGTGGCTTCTCAAAATTGATGAAAAGCAGACCGACTTTGGCAGTTGCCTGGATATTGCCCTGCGACATAAACATGCCGTTGCCGTCGTAGTTTGGAAACACGATAGTGTTCGCGTCAACAACACGAACAAAGCCAGGTGCACCGCCCTTGTATGAGCAGGACGGGAAACCAGTCTCGTCAACGGTGCCCAAAAAAAACATGTTGCGCTCGCTGATAAATGCCTCATGAAAATCGGCAAGCTCGTCCGCCGAAATCGTGTCAGCAACACGGTCTGCCAGGCCACGCGCGTTGAATTCATCCTGCAGCAGGCGCTGCGTGGGCGTATAGAGCTCCGTCATTGGTGTCTCCCTAAGCTCGTGTCATATACGGATCAGCTAGCACCATACCAAAATATCGCCGTAGTGCGGCGTCACGGTGCAAGGCTGAATTCAACGGCCTTTTGCGCATGAATCGAAGCCGTGTCATACAGCGGCACTGAGGTGTGATTCTGACTGACCAGCAGACCAATTTCCGTGCAGCCAAGAATGATGCCCTGAGCTCCTCGCTCATTGAGCTCAGCAATAATGCGCAGAAATTCCGCTCGGGAATCTGCCGAGATTCTGCCAACGCAAAGTTCTTCGTAGATGGTCCGATGCACGAGCTGCCGATCACGCTCATCCGGAACTAAAACGTCGATGCCGTGCTCGCGCCTGATACGTCCGCTGTAGAAATCCTGCTCCATTGTGAACGCCGTACCAAGCAGCCCCACTGACTGAATTCCATCCGCGACAAGTTGCTGCGCCGTCGCATCGGCAATGTGCAGGAACGGAATGCGGACCGCATCGGCAATTTGCTCCGCAACGCAATGCATCGTGTTCGTGCAGAGAATCAGAAAGTCTGCACCGCCCGCCTGAACCGACTGAGCAGCACCGCAGAGAATCTCAGCGGCCGCGTCCCACTGATCGGAATGCTGAAGCTGCTCAATTTCTGCGAACTCCACGCTAAACAGCACAATTCTTGCGGAATGCAGACCGCCAAGCCGTTCTTTGATGCCTTCGTTGAGTTCTGAGTAATAGCGTGCCGTCGACTCCCAGCTCATGCCGCCGATTAAGCCGATGGTTTTCATCTAATCATCAGGGAACCGGTATCGAAACAGGCTCGCCCTGCTGTTTCACGAAAAAGACGAGAATCTTCGCTGACTCCGTGTCGCTCGCATTCATACCAACCGTGTGAATGTCTGCCGGCGTCTCGTAAAACGTCTTGCAGAGGCGTTCTGAGACGTTTCCCGGAACGCGCTCGGGGAGTTGTGTCCGCCGGCCGAGCGGCGCGCTTGTCTGCCCGGCCTCCGGGCCCAATTCAGCCTCATGGCGAAGTCTCGGAGTTGACGTAAGGGCATATTATCGGACCCTGAACACGCGTCCTACTCCGTGAGTTTCGAAAAAGGGCGCTTGTTCCGCCTACCCGCCCACCTGAAATCTCGCCGCAAAACTCCAGCAACTGAGACTCTTCTCGGTTCCGCCCAGCACGCCGGCTTCCGCCGGAAATCTCTCCTGATCTGTAACTTTCGGACGCCGATCGGTCTTTAACCCACAGGGGCCAAGGATTGAGCCCTCAATGGCAACGCTATACTGCGTCCGAACTCAGGGGGAAAAACATTGAGAAAACCAGCTAACCGTCGTCTGCCTCTCGTGCTCGTCTTGTTTGCGACATTGCTGTTGCTGCCGGTCTTGTCTCTCGCATTCGACCTCATCGAACTCGTCATCCAGGTGAACCTGGAACCCGGCACGGATTCGGCGTTCAACTACGAAGCCATCGGTTTCCCGAACACCGGTTTCACGATCACAAACCTCGGGCTGTCCTCGCTCGCGGTGGTGGCTCAGACAGCGCTCGATCCCGATGGGCTGCTGGCCGGCGAGGAACTGCAGGAGGGGTTCGCCCTGTTGGACGGTACGCTCTTGCTGGAAGCGTCGGCCCTGGACCCGTCAGGTGCCCGGGCGGACGTTCGGACAACCTATCGCATGGACGTCGACCCGAGGATGCTGCAACGTGACTTCGTCCGCGATCTGTTCCTGCGGCAGCAGGTGACCGACCCTGTCAGGGCTCGTGCGAGGGCTCGTGCCACCGGGCTGGCCGACGCACGGATCATGCGTTTCGTCGACGGCGAGAACGGCGGCCGTTGGATTCGCGCGGTGCGCGCGATTCGTGCGCAGGGACGCGCCGACATCCGGTTCATGCCCCGCATGGAGCCGGATGGCGTGCTCGGTCACTACGGCAACGCGACCACGGCGACCGGGGACAGCTACGTCTGGGCGGTGATGGACACCAACAGCAAGTACGCGGTCGGCCTGACGGTGGATCGCGACGATGACGGCGTGTCCAACTCGGACGACAACTGCAGGGATACCGAGAACGCCAATCAGAATGACTTCGACAACGATCTGGCGGGTGACGCCTGCGACGACGACGATGACAACGACATGATTCTCGATGGAGCGGATAATTGTCCGCTGGCCGCCAACCCGGAGCAAGACGATTTAGACGGCGACGGTATCGGCGACCCGTGCGACCAGGATGTCGATGGCGATGACGTCAACGATGGGCTGGACCTCTGCCTCGAGACCTACTTCGGCGACACGGTCGATTCGGACGGATGCTCCATCGCCGACATCTGCCCCTGCGAGAACGACTGGAAGAACCACGGGGCGTATGTGCGCTGTGTCGCACGCAGATCCGGGTCTTTCGTCGACGCTGGGCTGATCGCGTCGGAAGAAAAAGACGCGATCGTCTCCGCTGCCGGCCAATCCGGCTGTGGCTTTTAAGCGACTCGTCTGCCTCTCGGTCGGGGTTCTTCTCGCGCTCTCCTGCGCGGAAGAGCCTCCGATCGAGGCCTCACGAGAGCTTCTACCCGACACGGGGGGGCGCGTCACAGTTGCGGTCATCAGCGTCAACAGTGCCCGGCGCGCCGCTCTTCGAAACGCTTCCCTCGTGACGAACATCGTCGCCGGGCTACCGCCGTCGACGAACTTCTTTATCCTTGCCAACGATCCCTCCGCTTTCTCGGTCGCCGGGACTTCCTGGCCGGAGAGGATTCAGCTCGTCGAGCTTCCGTTCAGCAATCCCATCACCATCTGGACCCAGGACCCGTTCCTGGTCCTCAAGGGAGGAGCGGGAGGAAGCGACACCACCTTGCTGAACTCGAAGGAATTCGAGCGTGCAGGGGACAGGTTGATGGCCGAGAAGATTGCCGAAATCGCCGGCTACGAACTCGAGCAGTCCAGCCTGTACTTCGAGGGTGGCAACATCGTTTCCGACGATGAGTTCATCCTGATCGGCGCCAACACGATTCGGCACAACGCCATGAAGCTGGAGCTGAGCGAAATCGAGGTGGTCCTCGAGTTCCAGGAAGAGTTGGGGCGCCGGGTTCTGGTCATTGGACCCGTTCCGCAGCCCGTTGCCCACATCGACATGATTCTCACGCCGCTGGGGAACCGGCGAGTCCTCCTCGCGGACGCAAGCGCCGGCATCCGGATTGCGGAACACGCGCTGGAGACCGATCCCGACTCGATTACCGGTTTTGAGAAGTACTGCGAGGAACACTTCTTCGGGCATCCGGCGATCCGGGAGATCCACGCCAAGGACGGCGGGACGACCTCGGCACCGCAGGTGCAGGGCAAGACTCGGAAAGCCATCGAGTTGAGCCGGCTCGTCGCCCCCACTCTGGACGGGATTGCCACCGCTCTCGAGCGTTACGGCTATCAGGTCGACCGTGTTCCGTTTCTTTTCGGCGGACCGCGGAGCAAGGACAACGAGGACGAGCAAGCGCCCCTGAAGGCCGACTATCCCATGTTGACCTACAACAATGTCCTGATCGAGGACGACATCGAAGGCAAGATCGTCTACCTACCACGCTACGGTTGGCCGGCGATGGACGACGCGGCATCCGAGATCTGGGAGGAGCTGGGTTTCAGCCCTCGACCGATCGAAGGCTTGACGATCAGCGCGATGTACGGAGGCGCCCTACGTTGTTCCGTCAAGGTCGTCGGCAGGTGAACGGATCCGACCCACCGATTCCGTGGTAGGGTCGCCCCAATGAGTTCCGCCAGACCAGGAACGTCTCCAGTCGGCGCGGAGTTCGCAAAGAGGGTATTGCATGAGCAAGAGGTCAAGAATAACGATTGTCGCTCTTCTTCTGATCGCTGCAGTGGTCGTCGCCAGCGGCGTCGTGATGGCGAAGAAACCGAAGCCCGTCCCGGGCGGCTGCCCATGGGCCGATATCCAGTGCCCTGATGTCTACGACCCGGTTACGTGCAGCAATGGCGTGACCTATCCGAACGGGTGTTACGCGTTTGCTGCCTGCGCGACGGGCTGTTCCGGAGGCGGAGCGGACATCTAACCCGATCCCGAAATTCAGTCAAATGGCGGGGCGTCTTCCGGAACTCGATCGGGAAGACGCCCCTTTTGTCTTTCGTTCGGGGCGATTCAGTGGACTCCCGCCGCTTCGACGATCGTCCCAGTCGGCGTATGATTCCTCATGGTCGATCGCGTCCCCTGTCCCGACTGCCGAAGAATCCACGCCGTCCTCGGTTCCAACACCGGTCGCGGAGTCGTGCAATGCACCCGCTGCCGACACTGGTGGCCTGACACCCCGAGCCACGACTCCACAGACAGGAAACGGGCGTACTGCACCGACCACCGGCGTGAGCCGTCGGTGGCACTGTGCTCGACCTGCGACAAGTCGTGGTGCCAACCCTGCACGAAGACCGTCAACGTTCAGGGGCATGGGACCACGTTATCTCCCTGCTGTCGCGCGGGTCTCGATCCGATCGCCCCGTTCGAGCACGTGGATCCGTTCTGGAGCAATCTCCAGGGGACGTTCACGTACGTCCTTCGCGGAGAGGGTCGATGGCTGCTGCTGTTCTTCTGGCTGCTGTCGCTCGTTCCGATCATCGCGATCCTGACGCCGGTCCTTGTGCTTGCGTACGCCGTGCATGTCCTGCGAGAGTCTGCGCGCGGCCCGGGGCCGGCACCGGAGTTCCCTGACATGGGCGACGGATTCAATGGTCTTGTCTGGCCGGCGCTACGCGTGATTGGCGCAGGACTGATCGCGTGGTTCCCGTGGATTCTGATCAAGATTTACGGAGGCATGACGATTCTCGAACCCCTCCTACTCATCGTAGGACTCGTGGTCTTTCCGGCGATCCTGCTTCTTGCGGCCTGTACCCAATCCATCGTCCGCGCACTCTCACCAAGAAGCGTCTTCGTGACGATGCGCGGACTCGGGATCGACTACCTGGTGTTGGTGCTGGCAGTGGTGATCTTCTACTTCACCTGGAACTTCATCGGCAACGTCGGCGAGCTGATGACGGAAGCGGGTTGGTTCACGCCGCTCATCCAGATCTATCTGGTGCTGACCCTGTTCCACATCTGTGGGCGAACGGTCTGGCAGTCCCGGGATCGGATCGACTGGGAGATCTAACGCTCGCCGAAGATCGCCCGTCCGACGCGCACGAGGGTCGCGCCTTCCTCGACGGCGACCTTGTAGTCATCGGTCATGCCCATCGACAGTTCCGGCAACGGGATTCCGCATCGACTTGCCTCGCGATCGCGAAGCTCTCGTAGCCGGGCGAACCAGCGGCGATTGTCTTCCGGCTGTTCGGCCCGTGGGGGGATCGTCATCAGACCGACCGGTGTCACGCCCTCGGTTTCGATCGCACGATCCAGGAGTTCCGGAAGCTGCGCCTCGGTCACGCCCGACTTCGTCGTCTCGTCGCCGGAATTAACCTGCAGCAGGATCGGTTGCTCGAGTTTGGCCGCGACCGATCGACGACCCAGCTCGTGGATCAACCGTGGGTCATCGACGCCGTGGATCAACGCAAAACGACCGATGACCTGTTTCGCCTTGTTGCGCTGGAGATGTCCGATGAAGTGGAAGTCGGCTCGGCCCGCGAAGTGCTCGACCTTCTCGATGGCCTCCTGGACGCGGTTCTCGCCGAAGAGTTGCTGGCCCTGGGCCAGGAGTTCGTCGATCCGCTCGACGGGGAAGGTCTTCGAGACCGCGATCAGGCGCACCGCGTCTGCCGCACGTCCGCTCTTCGTGCAAGCGTCGGCGATCCGCGCCCGAACCTGCTCGAGGGAAGTCACCGCCCGACCGGCCTACGCGGCTCTAAACCGTTCCACCGTTCACCGCCTCCGCCGAGGCTTCAGGCGTCGCAGTCGCTTCCGCGACGGCCTTGGGGGCGTAGAGGTAGCGACCACAGCTGCTACAGCGATGGACCGCTCGACTCTGGCGAATCTCCTGATACATCTGAGGTCGGACTCGCACGAAACAGGCGGAGCAAGATCCGCCGTCGACGCTGGCGACGAAGATTCCGGCACGGATACCTTCCAACCGCTGAACCTGACCGACGACACCGATGGGCAACTCGCCCTCGATGGTCGTTCGCTCGGCGCCTAGCTGCTCGATCGTCGCCTGGGCTTCGCTGGCCGCCTTCTCGACGGCGGCTCGCTGCTCCGCGACCTGTTTTCGTTCCGTGTTGATGTGCTCTTCCTGGGTCGAGAGTTCGCCGGACAACTTCTCTATCTCTTCCATGTCCTTCAGGATCACTTCTTCGTTCTCTGCGACCTGCGCCTTGACCGAATCGATCTCCTTCAACATCGCCGCGTACTCCCGCTGGTTCTTGACGTCCATCAGGTCTTCCATGTACTTCTTGCGACGCTCTTCCAGCTCGGTGAGGTCACCGTTGCGGAGTCGTTGGTCAGTCTGTAGTTCTTCGTGACGGTCCTTGATCGCGACGTACTCCGCGTTTCGCTCACGGAAGTTCTGTTCGATTCTCTCGATCTCGCCGGGTGCCTCGACCGTCACCTTCGTGGCGGCGCGGACCTCGTTGGCCAGCTCCTGAATTTTCGCCAGTCGCAAGATCTGTTCCTTGGGCTCCACTATCTAACCTCCGTCTCGACATCGCCCCGTCATCTGCCCCAGAAAGAGAAAGGGCGCTCGGAGACCGAGCGCCCTAGTTGCTTCTGGTTCGGTAGGCTCCAACCCGTGCCGGTTGGTACCCTCGCCGACTACCGCCGGCGACATGACTTCTGTTGGGTCGTTTTATCACTGTGATGGCGCAGCTTAGCACCGGGTTCCGAGGAGCGTCAACCGAACAGGGCGTAGACGATCAGCACCGCCGCCGTCAGTCCGGCGACGTCGGCCGTCAGGCAAGCCGGCAACGCGTGACGGCTGTTTTTCACGCCTACCGCGCCGAAATAGACCGCCAATACGTAGAACGTCGTCTCCGTGCTGCCCTGCATGGTGCTGACCAGGTAGCCGACATACGAGTCGGGGCCGTGGGCGGTCATGATCTCCGACGCCAGCCCGTAGGCCCCGGATCCCGACAGCGGCCGCAGCAGCGCCATCGGCAACGCCTCGGCCGGGAGCCAGGCACCCGAGAGACCGACCGCCGCCAGGGTCATCTCGTAGACACGCGTGAAGACCGCGATGACACCCGAGTCGCGAAGCATCCCCACGCCGACAAGGATCGCGACGAGGTACGGGATGATTCGAATTGCGACCTGGAACCCTTCCTTGGCGCCCTCGACCAGTGAGTCGTAGACACGGGCCCCTCGGCTCCAACCGAACAACACGATGGCGGCGACCAACGCCGGGAGCACCCACCAGCTTGCGATGCTCTTGAGAACCTCCCGGGCAGGCGTGTCGTTGACCATGAACTGCATTCGGATCTCGACCACCGCCGCGATGACGAACACCGCCCAGAACAACCAGACCATGACCCTGCGAAGTGCGATCGGTAGGCCACCGATTTTCTTCGCCCCCTTGCCGTCCTCACCCATCAGGTCGTCGGCGTCGGTCTCGTCCTCGGGCTTCCACGCCGGCACGATGGGTGGCGGCTGCGTCCCACGGAAACTGGGCAGACGTGAATAGAGGAACGCCGCACTGATGCCGATGATCGTCGCCGTGCCACTGGCGACCCAGGTCGTGAAGAAGATCCCGAATGCGTTCTCGGAACCGAGAGACGCACGTAGGGAGGCGATCCCCGACGGCAGGATCGCCAGACCGGCGGTGTTGATCGCCAGGAACAGCACCATGTCGTTGGTGGCGGTCCCGGTACGGCTGTTCAACGTGTTGAGTTGCTCGATCGCCTTGATGCCGAACGGCGTCGCGGCGTTGGCAAGCCCTAGCATGTTGCTGGTGATATTGAGGATCATCGAGGACATGGCCGGGTGACCGGCGGGGACGCCGGGAAACAGCAGGCGCATGACCGGTGTGATCTTCCGCGCGATGGTCCGCAGGATGCCGGCGTCCTCGGCGACCTTCATCAATCCCAGGAAGAACGCCATCACTCCGACAAGTCGGATGGCCAGATCCACGGCGGAGCGGGCCGACGTCACGATCCCGTTTGTCAATGCGTCCATGCGACCGCTTGTGGCCGCGACGAGCACGGCGATCACGACGATCAGGACGTAGATACCGTTGAGCAACGGAACTCACCTCACGCGGAACCCACCGCGCGCCGCAAGTCTCTCATCTTTTGTCGTAACCCGGAGCGAGAATTCCGCTAGCCGGGTGCGTTGGCTTCCCGTTCGATGGCCTGCCTCAGGAGACGATCCTCTTCCATCTCGTGCTGACGGAAGTCCTCGATGAACGCCTGCAGGTCAACACGCAACCCATCGGCCTCCATGGTGTCGCCATGCTGCGCGTGGATTCGCGCCATCTCCAGGATCTCCATCAACTTCTGGTGCTGGTTCACAAGGCGTCGGATTTCAACCCCGCAGTCCGGGAGGATGGCCTGGATCGCCTGGAACAGACCGTCCTCTTCCTCGGACTGGTGATGTTCCGCCAGTCGCTCGCGGAGCCCCTCCAACTGCGCGGCAAGCCGGCGCATCGGTTCGACGTCCGAGAGGCCGCTCCTCAGGGAGTCCAGGGTCCGCGCGATCTGATCCAGGTAGAAATGGATCTCGCGATGTTCTTCCAACGTCTCCTGGGTGATTTGCTGAAAGATCTGTTGTTGGCTCATCGTCGCCTCTTGGATGGGTCGTCGAGCGATCTCGCGGAGAGCCGGACCCACACCGACTGCTCCTGATAGCAAAGATCCGACCGATCCGTCCCGGGTCAAGAGATTCCTCAGGATCCTCTCTAACGCCCTAATAGGACGTCATGATCGACTCCAGAGGCAGACGCTCCAACTGGGGAACCTCACAACCCTCTTCAGGATAACCCAGCGCGACCAACATGTATGCCCGTTCGTTTCCCGGCCGACCCAGCGCCTCCGGGAGGAAGCCCATTGGCGAGGGTGTATGGGTCAGGGTCGCCAGCCCCGCGTGGTGAAGTGCAGCCAATAACATGCCGACGGCGATACCGACCGACTCCTGGACGTAATAGTTCTTTCGCTTCTCACCGGACTCTTCGAGTCCATAGGTCTTGGCTAAAATCACGACCAGCCACGGGCAGGTGGTCAAGAACGGCTTGTGCCAGTCGGTGCCCAGCGGCGCAAGATCGTCCAGCCAGGTCTGGGGCATGCGGTTCTCGTAACTCTCCCGTTCCTCGGCTTCCGCGGCCTCGCGGATCTTCCGCTTGACCTCGAGCCCGCCGACGAGGGCGAAGTGCCACGGCTGCTTGTGGGCTCCCGACGGCGCGGTCCCCGCAGTACGGATGGCGTTCTCGACGATCGCACGGTCGACCGCTCTGTCGGAGTAGTGCCGCACCGATCGGCGGCGGGCCATCTCGTCGTAATACGCCGTGGATCGTTCCAGCATCTGCTCGGGTGTGTATTTGACAAATTCCAGGGGTTCGAATGGATAGTTCACGGGCCCTCCGCCGTCGTTAGTGCGTCGAGTTCGATTCAAGCTCGGGTGCCGGCTCGTTGATCGCCGCACCGACGGCGTCGACCACCGTCGTGAGGTCGTCGCCCAGAAGAGCCGTCTCGTCAAATTCCAACCAGACGACCTTCCGTCGTCGACCCATCACATGACCCACCCGCCGGTAGCCCTCGTGCAGTCTCTCGAAGAACGCCTCGTCGTGGGACGGGTCGGTCTCCTCGCCCGAAGAGCGGCGCCGAGCCGTCAGCTCGGCGGGTCTCGTCGTCAGAAATACGAGGACCTCGGGCACCGGTGGACGGGCCAGATCAAACTGATTGACCAACCACACCGCCGGCGTACGACGGATCGATCGCCACTTGCGGGAAAGCGGGATCCGGAGTTCGCCGCGAAGATACTGGGTTAGCCGATGCAGTCCGGCTTCGTCGAACTCACCCTGATAGATGTCACTCTCGGCCCACGCGACGAGATCGACCAGGGCGTTTCCGTCCGAGACGACATAGCGAACATCCTGGGCGCGATGGGCGGCCTCGTCGATCTGGGCCCGTTCGATCATCTCGATAAAGCGCGGTCCGCCTCGCAGCAGACCGGCCACGGGTCGGAGCCAGACCTGACCGCGGAACGGCGGGACCGGTGCGGTGATCTCCCGGACGCCATCTTGATCCGCAGTCAGCGTGGGTTGGGTCAAGCCCAGGGTGGTTCCCTGTTCTCCGAGACTCCGTGTGATCGCCCTTACTACTCGATGCCGTAAAGCATCGTCGACGCCACAGACCGCTACACTGCGGGCCGGTCGTGGTTGCGGTGAAGGCGGAGGAGGTTCGGGCGGTGCGAGCGCGACAACATCGCGTTGCACCTGGGCCGCGATATCCCGTGCGTCTAGCTCCGGATCGTAGGTGCGTGGCTTGCCGACGACGACATCGACGGCCTGTGGCACGGGAAGCAGCGTCCCACGACCCCAGATCCGCTCCGGGCCGGAGAGGAAGACCGGGACGATCAACGTTCCCGGTGCAAGCTGGGCCAGTCGGCCGATCCCGGGACGGAAACGTGCCATCACACCCGCCTCGCCGCGGCTTCCCTCGGGAAACAGGATCAGGCTCTTACCGGCACGCAACGCATCGGCCATCGGTAGCATGGGGTCCTGCCCCTTGGCTGCCTTCCGCTCGATGGGGATGGCGTTCATCATCAACATCGCCATCGTCCTCTTGAACCAGGTCTTGCCGAAATAGTCCGCGGCGGCGATGGGATGAACGAACGGCAAACGGCGGAGCGGGAACAGTCCCATCAACAACGCCGCGTCCAGGTGCGAGTTGTGATTCGCAACGACGACGCACGGTCCGCGAGGTACCAGGTTGCGTCGACGGTAATGTACGCCGGCCACCCAGCGGAGGACGGGACGTCCAAAGCCGAAGTGGAAAAGCCACAGGGGGAGGTTGCGGAGCAGGTGCTTCACGATTCGAGCTAGGCGAACGTATTCAGATAATGGAAATAGACCGGCGCCGCGTAGGCCGCCGGGACGATCCGATTGAGAAACGCCCCACGCCCAACGGGCGATGCGTCGTTCTTGAGAGCCAGATCACGCCAGACCGCCTGGCTGACGGCACCGCCAAGTGCCACGGCGATCGCCACCAGAAAACCGGCGCGCCCACCGTCTTCCTCAACGAGACCACACTGCGGCCCGAGAATGTGACCGACGATCACGGCCAGCACGGCGCTAATGATGATGCCAGCCCAGATCCTCGTCCAACCCACCTCGCTTCGCCGACGACCGGCGAGACGCTGCACAAACTCCGAGAGGATTACGAGGATGCCGTACAACTCAAGGATCCCCGGTCGTGGCCAGTGAGCCAGTAGCCCCAGGTGGGCCATGCAGAACAGGAAAATCAACAGGCCGAAGATGGTCCGTCCCATCGAGTCGAGTAGACCATCGCGGGTTGTCCCGATCGAGAGGAACACCGGAACACACAGGAAGAGCAGGATCGGCAACGTGGCCAGGACGGTTTCGTCGTACCCACGAAACGCGGGCCAGATCACCGTGGGGATCGCGAGGTAACTGGCGAGGATTGCGTAGCGGTCCCTCGGGCGAACGGGGGCGACAAAGAAGTAGGCCCGCAACGAGACGAACATCACGATCGCGAGAACGGCAAACGACAACAGTGCGGGCCCGCGGGAGAGACCTACCAACAAGAGACTGAACAGGACCCAGAATCCACCCCAACCGGGCAGCCCGCGATAACGCCCGCCGCGTCGCCCGATGGCCCAGGCGGCAGTCCCGCAGACGGTGACCGCCGCCGCGAGTGCAAGGACCATCCCCGGGATCGATGTAAACCAGTCAGCCATGGGCGCCATCATAACGTTTATTATGTTCCACGCGTCACATCACTCCCCGACAGACGGAGACACCGTTGCCGCTACAGAGGTCCGCCGCAAATCCCCGACTTAGCCTACGACCCGATCGGGATGCCGAGTCCTGCACGCTGGTGATCTTTGGTGCCACCGGTGACCTCACCCGGCGCAAGCTTGGCCCCGCGCTCTATAACCTGAAATTGGATGGTCTTCTGCCGGAGTCTCTCGCCGTCGTCGGGATCTCCCGTCAGGACCTCACGACCGAAGACTTCCGCAAGATGATGCATGAAGGCATCGAGTCTCACTCGCGACGTCCTCTGGAAACCGCGGCGTGGCAATCGCTCGAGAGCAGCCTCTCCTATATCTCGAACCCCACCGGCAGCCCGGACGACTACGCGCGGATCGTCAAGCATCTCGACGCGATGGACGAGCGACACGGAACCGGCGGGCGACGCCTGTTCTATCTGGCGGTGCCGCCGTCTGCGTTTCCGAAGATCGTCGCGGGACTCGGATCTGCCGGACTTCAACATCCGGCTCGGCCGGAAGGTTGGTCGCGGATCGTCGTCGAGAAACCGATAGGACGAGACCTGGAGAGTGCCGAGACGTTGAACCGCGCCGTCAACGAAGTCTTCAGCGAGCAAGATGTCTATCGCATCGACCACTATCTCGGAAAAGAGACGGTCCAGAATCTCCTGGTCTTCCGGTTCGCCAACGCCATCTTCGAACCGCTCTGGAACCAGAAGTACCTCGACCACGTGCAGATCACCGTGGCCGAGTCGATCGGTGTGGAGGGTCGCGGCAAGTACTTCGAGGAAGCCGGCACGACCCGCGACATGGTGCAGAACCATCTCATGCAGTTGCTCTGCCTGACGGCCATGGAGCCACCGGTCTCTCTGGATCCCGACGCCATCCGCGACGAGAAGGTCAAGGTGCTGCAGTCGCTGCGTCCGGTGTCGCCGGACCATGTACGAGAGTCGACCGTTCGCGGTCAGTACGCTCGAGGTGTGGCCGATGGCAAGGAGGTCCCCGGCTATCGCGAGGAAGAGGGCGTCGCAAGCGACTCGTGCACCGAAAGCTACCTGGCCCTTCAGGTCCAGATCGACAACTGGCGCTGGGCGGGGGTGCCGTTCTTCCTGCGGGCCGGGAAACGGATGCCCCGGCGGGTGACGGAGATCACGGCACAGTTTCGTGACGTACCGCATCACCTGTTCCGCTCCGATTCGCCGGCACCCAACATCCTGGCGCTCCAGGTCCAGCCCGACGAAGGCATCTCTCTGCGCTTCGGCGTGAAGGTACCGGGCGCCAACCCGAGGATACGGCCGGTAGATATGGACTTCCGTTACGAGGACTCGTTCAAGCAGGACGCACCCGACGCCTACGAGCGATTGATCCTGGATGCCCTCCTTGGTGATTCAACGCTGTTCATTCGACGCGACGAGGTGGAGTGTTCGTGGGCCTATATCGACCGACTGTACGAAGGTTGGGCTCTCGCCGATCCCGGTCGACCACTGCCGGAGTACACGGCCGGCACGTGGGGACCACCCGAGGCCGACATCCTGCTGGCGCAGGGTGGCCGCACGTGGCGTCGTCCGCAATGACCCCGACCCTGACCGTCACCCGACTGGACACACCCGCCGAGGTGACCGAGATGGCGTTCCAGATCGTGCAGCGGGTGGCGACCGACGCGATCAGTTTCGGTTCTCGGTTTGTCATGGGCCTCGCGGGAGGCTCGACACCACGCGGCCTGTACGAGCGGATGGCAAGGCGCCCCGAGGCCCTTCCGTGGTCCTCGACCCATCTAATCTTCGGCGACGAACGTTGCGTCGCACCGGACCACCCGCGAAGCAATTACAGGATGGCGCACGAGACGCTGCTCTCACATCTCGACCCGGCTCCGTGCGATGTGTTGCGCATGGAAGGCGAGCGGGCACCGGACGACGCGGCACGCCGTTACGAAGATCGACTGCGTCAACTGTTTCCCAGGGCGAATTGGCCACCCATCGACCTACTGTTGCTCGGCGTGGGAAACGATGGGCACACGGCGTCCCTGTTTCCCGGCAGTGTCGCGCTGGAAGAGGAATGTCGCTGGGTCGTTGACGGCACGGGTCCCGACGGTGACACCGAGGATCGTCGTTTGACGCTGACCATGCCCGTGCTTCGTGCGGCACGACACGTCGTGTTCCTGGTCACGGGAAGAGACAAGGCGAGCGTGGTGGCTCAGGCCTTCGCCGGTGAACCCCACGAGACGCCTTACCCGGTCGAAGCGCTGCTCCCGCCAACCTGTCCGATCGATCTTCTTCTGGACCGCGACTCGGCCGCAGAGATCAACCCAGCCAGTCCCGGATCTTCGTCGTCACCGCGTCGGGCGTAAAGCCGAACTTCTCGCCCAGCACGTTGCCGGGTGCCGACGCGCCGAACTGGTCGATGCCGATGTTCAGACCCGCGCGTCCCGTCAGCGCCTGCCACGGTTCGGTCACTCCGGCCTCGATCGTCGCCACCGGGACACCGCCCGGGAACAACCTCTGGGCATAGACCGGACCCTGGGCCCGGAATCGTTCGTAGCACGGAATGGAGACGACGTTGATCTTCTTGCCCTCGCTCGCCATCGCCTCGCGGGCGGCCACGGCCAGGTGGACCTCCGACCCTGTCGCCGCGATCACCGCATCGGGTTGATCGTCTCCCGCGACCAGGTACGCGCCCCGACGCATGTCGGCCAGCGCGCCGGTCCTCTGACGATCGAGGGGCGGCAGCTTCTGACGGGTCAGTAGCAGCACGGAGGGTTGATCGGTGGCCTCGAGGGCGAGCCCCCAGCAGAGAGCCGTCTCCACGCCGTCGGCGGGACGAAACACATCGAGTCCGGGAATCATCCGTAGGACCCACGCGTGCTCGACCGGCTGATGGGTCGGTCCGTCCTCGCCCACGAAGATCGAGTCGTGGGTGAAGATGTGGATGGCCGGTAGTTTCGCCAACGCCGCGAGCCGTAGTGTCGGACGCATGTAGTCGGAGAAGACCAGGAACGTCGCCCCGTAGGGCCGGAACGCCCCGTGGTACAGCATGCCGTTCACGATGGCGCCCATCGCGTGTTCACGAACACCGAAGTGGAAGTTGCGTCCGGAGAAGTCCGCAGGCGAAATCGCGGGCGAGTCGTTGATCGTGGACTTGTTCGAGGGTGCAAGATCCGCCGAGCCACCGACCAGCCCCGGCATTTCCGCTGCCGCAACCTGCAGGACCTTCCCGCTATGCGCGCGAGTGGCTCCAGCGTCGGTCGGAGCGGCGGCGATCAGACGATCGGTCAGACCCTTCGGCGCCTCCGGTTGCCAGCACTGATCCCATCGTTTTCTGTGGCCCTTTTCGCGACCGACCCAGGCCTCGAACTTTCGAACCCAGGCCGTTCGTAGCGCGGCACCTTCCTCGGCGCGCGATCTGAAGAACGAACGAACCTCCTCGGGGACGTGGAAGGCCGGCTCGAGAGGCCAACCGGCGGCCGCCTTGGTCGCCTTGATCTCGTCCTCGCCGAGGGGCGAACCGTGAGCGTCGGCAGAGTCCTGTTTGTTCGGCGAACCGTGGGCGATGTGGGTCCGACAGGCGATCAGCGACGGACGGTCCTTCTGCCCAAGCGCGTGATCGATGGCGCCCGCGATGGCGTCGTGGTCGTGGCCGTCAATCCGTTGGACGTCCCAGCCGTACGCGGCGTAACGCGCACAGACATCTTCCGAGAAGGCCAACTCCGTCGGGCCTTCGATGGAGATGTGATTGTCGTCGTAGAGCGCGATCAGATTCCCGAGACCGAGATGGCCGGCCAACGAGCAGGTCTCGCCGCTGACGCCTTCCATGACGTCGCCATCGCTGCAGAGCGTGAAGACCCGATGACCGACCAGGTCGTCGCCGCTGTTGGGAGAGACCCGGTCGCGAAGCATCCTGGCCGCGATCGCCATCCCGACCGCGTTGCTGATGCCCTGCCCCAGCGGACCGGTGGTGGCCTCGACGCCCACCGTATGACCAAACTCGGGATGCCCCGGCGTCTTGCTCTCCCACTGCCGGAACGCCTTGAGGTCGTCCATCGACAGGTCATAGCCGGACAGATGCAGCATCGCGTAGAGCAACATGCATCCGTGACCGGCGGAGAGGACAAAACGATCTCGGTCCGGCCAGTCCGGAGTTCGTGGGTCGTAACGCAGGTATCGGCTCCACAGCACCCATGCGATATCGGCGGCACCCATGGGGAGACCGGGATGTCCTGAGTTGGCCCGCTGGACGGCGTCGGTGGAGAGAAACTTGATGGTCTGAACGGCCTGACGGGCGAGTTGCGAATCGACGGCAACCGACATGCGGGGTCCCTCACTGACAGATCGATGGGGTGCCCGCGCAGGATGACACGAACCGGGAGAGAGGCCAAGGGCTCAGCGCTCGATCAGGAGCCCTTCGAGGAGTTCGACATCCGCGCCACGCTCACGAGCCTCGGTTAGAGCCCAGTCGAGGTCCTCCTGATGACCGGTCTCGTAGGCCGCGACGGCCAGCATGGCGTAGGCCTCGGTCAGTTCCAGGCGCTCCGTACTGGCACCGATCCTCCACAGCATGGCCCGCGATTCATGGGTGCGTCGTCCCGGGTCCAGGTAGCGGAGTGTCTTCTTCAGTCGCTCGCGAACGGCGGCGTAGTCGCCACGGAGCAGATCGCGTCGAGCGGAGAGCGTGGCTCGGGCCACGGTCAACCGATTGGAGGTGGGGTCCAGGAGCTCGTCGGCGGCCTGCATGTGTCGGACCCCCTGGGCGTCGTCGCCCTGGTCCAGAGCCAAGCGGGCCAACTCGAGATGGATCCGTGCGTTGGTCTCCCGCTCGCGCAGGTCGGGGGGCCGCAACCATCCCTGGCCCGTCCGGGCCTTCGCCGCAGCGGGCTGATCCAGCGCTTCTCTGAACGCCGCCCGGGCCTTCTCGGTCTCTCCATCAGCCAACAGGTTCTGAGCGCGGAACCGTGCCACCGTCTTGGGAAACTCGTCGGCCGGGTAGAAGCGGGCGAAGATCTCGCCCAGTGGATCGAGCTGGAAGGTAACGGGACGAGCCGGTGCCGGCACCGCGAAGTCCGTTCGCCCGCGCTGCAGAATCAGCTGTCGGCCAAAGTAGTTCCGCACATACCGCCCGTCGCCACTGCGATCCGTGGCATCGCGGTCGGCGGTCTCGACGACGATGCGATAGGGCACCATCAGGGACGGCGCACCGGGAATGAGTTGGGGTAACGGCTCACGCTCGATATCCCAGCCGTCGCCGGTCGATCGGACGAGGCGTGAGAGGAACGTCGGTCGACGGGCATCGTGGGCGATACCCGTCACACGTGCACCGCCTTCGTCGTCCTCCCCGACCTCGTAGTCATAATAGATGTCGGCGATGCCGGTCCCGTAAATGAACTGGTCCGCGAAGCCCGAGAGATTTAGTCCGGACATCCGCTCGATGGCCTCGACGAAGACCTCCGTCGTGATCACTCGGTTCCCGGCCGCTTCCGTAAACGAACGCAGCATCTCCTGGAAGGATTCGTGGCCGACGGCGCGTGCCAGCATCGCCAGAACCACCGCACCCTTGCGGTAGACGATCGCCCGATAGCCGTCACCGGCCTTACTGGAATTGAGACGCGTACCGAGAACCACCGGACCCAGGGCGTCGAGGCGATATCCATCCAGCGTCGTCTGCGAGAGCGACTCGCGCCAACCGGCGGAGATCGCCGCAAGCGAGTCCGCACTCCTGCCCGTCTTCGCAGTTTCGAACAACATCGCCGCGTAGTTGGCCATCGCCTCGCTGAGCCATTGGTCGCGGTAGCTCCACCAGCCGATGTGATTGCCCCACCACTGATGCGCCAGCTCGTGGGCGACCGTGCTCTCCCGTGACAACCGGCCCTGCTCATCGACGCCTCCGACGAGCACGTCCTGCGAGAGGGTGATGAAGCCGAGATAGCTTTGCGAGTAGTCTCGGGGAAGGGTTGCGACGGTCAGGTAGTCGAGCGGGTAGGGGCCAAACGTTTTCTTGAAGAAGTCGAGACTCTCGCGAACCGCCTTCACCAGCCCGTCCCGTCGTGCCTGGGTCAGCCGACGCGGTAGGTTGGCATTGACGGCAACCCGGAGATCGACTCCATCGACGTTCTCATCGATCATCTCGAACCGACCCAACAGGAAACTGAATGCGATGGCCGGGGTGTCGAGGGTCCGTCGCTCCCAGTGGTAGCCATGTCCCCGCCCGGATTCGACAAGGCGACCGCTGGCGACCAGCTGCAGACGACGCGGATGACGGATGCGGACGTCGTAGGTGGCCCGGTCGACCGAGCCGATATGCGGATGCCAGGCGCTGGTGTCCTCGAGGGCGAACGTGCCACGTCCGACCCAGCTGAGGGCTCGGCCGCTGTACTCGATATTCAACCGGAGGTCGGTGCCTTCCACGGACGGTTTCGGGAGGACTACGGCGACCGTGCTGCCCGAGCGGAAGTGGAACAACTCGCGACCCGACCCGTCGGCCACCCGATCGACCACGAGATCACGAAACAGCGTCAACGGGATGGCCCGACGCCCTGACGACTCGACACGAAGATCGATCGTGGCCCGACCCGAGAGCTTCAGGGCCGTCCCCTCCACCGAGAGTTGGATCTTGTAATGCTCGGCCTCGAAACCCGTGGTCCGTGGAAGTGGATCCTCGGGTCGCTCGTAGCGACTGGCGGCCCAGATATCCCACGCACCGAGATCGTCCACGGTGAGGCCGAGCCATCGACCCCGACGCTGACTGATCTTCAGATGACGGGCCAGACGCATCCGATCCCACCCCCGGGATTCGATCGTGTTGAATCGCATCAGCGTGAGGGGCTCGACATCTTCAGGATCGAGTTGGTAGACGAAATCCCCCATCTCGTGACTGCGACACCACATGCCGAAGTAATCGGAGTACGCGCTGTCGTCAAGAAGCGTCTTGAGCAACGACTCCTCGGCGCCTGACATCCCGAAGTCCGATCGACGAAGCAATTCGCGATAGATCCGTTGGGCGCGAGTGACAATGCTGGGTTGCAAGCTCCCGGCGCGGGGACGGGCCAGTAGTTCCTCGGAACGTTGTCGATCCGCGGTGGCGATTACAGCGGCCTCGATGTCCGCATCGAACGTGCGACGACCGGTGAAGAGTTCGAGTTGCCCGGCCTCGATGGGATCGGGCGTTTCCAACAACATGTGGGCCTGACCCAGGAATAGAAACTCCAGCACCCGACCGCCGATCGGGTGCGCGGGGATCAACACGCCGTCCTCGATCTGTAGGATCGCCTCGCCGAACACCAGCCGCTGGTTCCGCAGGATCACCGCCTCGTCGGGATTGAGCCGGCTGTCGAGGATGGCGGCGTAGAGCGACGCAGGGTCCTCGTCGGCCGCCCGGGCGGGCCCTGCCAGCACGAGGCCCAGGAGGAGCGAGAGCCCGAGGCAGAGGATTCCTGTCTGGCGACGCTTCTGCAACGGGCCTTTCCCCTTTCCGTTGAGTGCCGAAATCATCCTATTCCTACTCATTGTGAGGGTGTACGACAATCTCCCGCGACCGTTTCAGCGGAGTTTCTGCGGCACGGGTTCCGTCCAGAAATACGAGGATCTCCCCTTTCGGCTGGAGACCGGGTTGCGTAGAATCCCGTTCGTACGGGGTCAATACGCGGGAGTTCAAGTGATGGCCACCAGAAAAGTCGTTCGCAAGAAGCCTCAGGAAGATCTCAATCTTCATCGCATCGTCAACACGCAGTTCGACAACGCGACGCGCAGATTGAAGTATCCGAAGGGGTTGCTGCAGCAGATCAAGGCCTGCAACAACGTCTACTTCATGCAGTTTCCGGTGAAGTTCGGCGACAAGTACAAGATGATCAAGGCCTGGCGGGCCGAGCACAGCCATCACCGCAGCCCGCTGAAGGGCGGCATCCGCTACAGCCGACTGGTGGACCAGGACGAGGTCATGGCCCTGGCCGCGTTGATGACGTACAAATGCGCCATCGTCAACGTGCCCTTCGGCGGTTCCAAGGGTGGCGTCCAGATTCAGACCCGTGCCCACACGGCGGATCAACTCGAGCGTGTCACCCGTCGGCTCACGGCGGAGTTGATTCGTCGAAACTACATCGGCCCTGGCATCAACGTCCCCGCTCCCGATTACGGCACCGGCGAACGTGAGATGGCATGGATTGCCGACACCTACGCCGCCTTCCATCCCAGCAATGTCGACAACATGGGTTGCGTGACCGGCAAGCCGTTGTCCCAGGGCGGGATCTCCGGCCGCACCGAGGCCACCGGGCGTGGCGTCGTCTATGCACTACGCGAGCTGTTCGAGCACCCGCGCGATCTGAAGAAGGTCGGCCTCGACGGCACCCTGGAAGGCAAGCGCGTCTCCATCCAGGGGTTCGGCAACGTGGGTTACCACGCTGCGCGAATCCTGCACAACGAGGACGGTGCGAAGATCATCGCCATCGGCGAGTGGGACGGCACGATCTACAATCCCAAGGGGATCGACATCGACAAGCTGGCCCGCCATCGGAAGCGAACGGGATCGATCCAGAACTTCCCCGGGACCAAGGGCCTGAAGAATCCCGGCGACTGCCTGGAAATCGAGTGCGACATCCTCATCCCGGCCGCTCTGGAGAATCAGATAACCCTTTCCAACTGTAAGAAGATCCGGACGAAGGTCGTCGCCGAGGCCGCCAACGGACCGACGACCCCCGGTGCCGAGGCGTACCTGACCAAGAACGACGTGCTGGTCATGCCCGACATCTTCATGAACGCCGGAGGTGTCACCGTCTCGTACTTCGAGTGGACGAAGAACCTCTCGCACATCCGTTACGGGCGTCTCGAGAAACGAATCGATCGTAGTAAGCGCGCCAACCTGCTCGACGCCGTCGAGGTACAGACCGGCAGCAAGTTTCCGCGGTCGGTGAAGGCGTCTCTCGTCCGTGCGAACGAGGAATCAGACCTGGTTCACTCGGGACTCGAGGAATCGATGGTCACGGCGTATCGGGAGATCTCGGAGATCAGCAGCCGACGGCGGGGGATCGACATGCGCACCGCGGCCTACATCTGTGCCATTCAGAAGGTGGCTCAGAGCTATATGAAGATGGGGATCTTTCCCTGATCGATGTGGCGTATCGCAGTCGACACCGGTGGAACGTTTACCGATGCGCTGGGCATCGATCCCGACGGCCACACCCACATCGTCAAGATTCTCAGTCACGGAGCGTTGCGTGGCGAGTTGCCGGTGGACGCATCGCCTGACGCGGACCCCGCGACACAACTTCGCCGGAGTTTCCCGCGCGCGCTACCGCGCGACTTCTTCCGCGAATTCTCCGTACACTGGCTGGGGACCGAAGGCGTCGGCCGCCGAACTTTCGAGCTACGCACGAACCTCGACGTTCCGCTGTTGGCCGCGCACCTGCTGACGGGTGTCACACCGGGCGATCCTCTTCCGGCTCTGGAGTTGAGGCTTGCGACCACCCTCGGCACCAACGCGTTGCTCGAACGACGCGGCGTGCGAGTGGCGTTCTTCGTCACGGACGGGTTCGAAGATCTCCTCCTGATCGGCGATCAGCAGCGGCCCGAACTCTTCACCCTCGACGTTCGGCGAGATCCTCCACTCTACGCCAGGGCCATCGCGGTGGATGAGAGGGTCGCCGCCGACGGCTCGATCCTGCGCCCCCTGTCGACGGCATCCCTCGACGACTCGATCACGACGCTCCTGGCCGAAGGCATCGACGTCGCGGCGGTCGCGCTGCTCCACGGCGACATCGCCCCGGATCATGAGCGCCGACTCGCCGACTACCTTCGGCGGCGTGGCTTCCGTCATGTCTCCCGTTCCGGCGACCTATCTGCAGGTACCCGTCTTCTGCCACGATCCCAGACCACCGTCGTAGATGCCTACCTCGCGCCGCTTCTTAACGCCTACCTGGAACGTGTCGCACGAAGCGTGACCGGCGGCCGACTGACCGTGATGACAAGCGCGGGTGGCCTGCTGGTGCCCGACCAGTTTCGAGCGAAGGACAGTCTCCTCAGCGGTCCTGCAGGGGGCGTGGTGGGTGCGGCGGCGGTCGGGCGAAAGCTGGGCTTTGACCGCGTGATCAGCTTCGACATGGGGGGCACCAGCACGGATGTCGCCCGCTGGGACGGCGATTTCCAGTATCGCTATGCCCAACGTATTGCGGGGCGAGAGATCCTCGCACCGGCCTTGAAGATCGAGACGGTGGCCGCAGGTGGTGGCTCCATCTGTCATCTGGAGGGTCGACGTCTCCAGGTGGGCCCGAGAAGCGCAGGCGCCGACCCCGGCCCCGCCTGTTACGGTTCCGGCGGTCCGTTGACGATCACCGATGTCAACCTGTTGTTGGGGTATCTCGATCCAACGCGGTTCGATATTCCCATCCACGTCGACGCTGCGGGGGCACGCCTGGACGAGCTCTGCGCGGCTCTCCGTGAAGCCGGTGAAGTCACGTGTGATCGTCACGAGATCTTGCTGGGACTTCGCGAGATCGCCGACGAACACATGGCGGCGGCCATTCGACGGATCTCGGTTCGAGAGGGTTACGACCCCGCCGACTTCGTCCTGGTTGCGTTCGGTGGTGCCGGCGGACAACACGCCACGGGTGTCGCCGATCGGTTGGGAATCAAGACGGTTCTCGTCCCGGATCGCGCGTCGGTCCTGAGCGCCGAGGGGGTGCTTACCGCCGCCCACCAACGGTTTGCGGAACGACAGCTCCTCGAGCGCCTCGAGGATTGTCTCCCGCGACTCCCCCGCCTGTTTGACGAATTGGAGCACGAGGCCTGCGGAACCGATCATCCGAACATCCGTCGCCGAACGGTCCATGCCCGGTTCATGGGGCAGGACGACTCTCTGGAAATCCCCTACCTGGGGGGAACAGAACTCGCGCAGCGATTCGAGGCCTGCTTCGCGAAGCGTTACGGGCATCGTCCCGAGGATCGTTCGATCGAGGTGGAGATGCTGCGCGTGGTGGCCTCCGCCGATCCCGACGAGATTGTCACGACAGAAACGCAAGAGCCGGCGACGCCTGAGATTGACGGACCCGACGGCATCGACGGACTCCACACACGGACCTGGATCGACACCGGCTGGCAGGGGCGACGCCTTCAAGATGGGTCGGTGCGGATCACACGAGGCGCGACCCACGCGGAAAGCGGCACACGACCTCAGGCTGCCCAGCTGGAGTTGTTCCAACATCGATTCACCGCCATCGTGCGGGAGATGGGCGAACGACTTGAGCGCACCGCCATCTCGACCAACGTGAAGGAACGGCTGGACTTCTCCTGCGCTCTTCTCGATCCGGAAGGCCAGCTCGTCGTCAACGCTCCCCACATCCCGGTCCATCTCGGCGCGCTGGGACTCTGCGTGCGTCGTCTGATGGATACGTTGGAGATGCAGGAGGGCGACACCGTCGTCACCAACCATCCGGCGTTCGGTGGCTCTCATCTTCCCGACGTGACGCTTGTGACGCCCGTGTTTCATGAGGGGCAGCGGGTGGGATTCGTAGCCAACCGCGCCCATCACGCCGAGATCGGCGGTACCCGGCCCGGGTCGATGCCGCCGGACGCCACATCGCTCAGCGAGGAGGGCGTCGTGCTCTCACCCTTGCTTCTTGTGCGACGCGGGGTCGCGGACTGGAAGACCATCACCCGGCTCCTGACCGACTCGTCCCACCCGACGCGCAAGCTGTCCGACAACCTCGCCGACCTGCGAGCCGCACTCGCTTCCAATCAGGCAGGGGTTCTGGGCTTACAACGACTCCTGACCGGTCACGGCACCGCGACGGTCCTCCGCTACATGAGAGATCTTGCCGGCCTCGTGGAGCGAGAGGTGCGGGTCGCCCTGCGATCGCTCGGGGCGGTGGGCACGGTGCTTCGGGCGAAGGAACAACTCGATGACGGCGCCCCCATCCGCGTCGCGATCGAGATAGGCGACGACGCGACAACGATCGATTTCACCGGTAGCGCTCCGGTACACGCCGGCAACCTCAACGCAACGCCGGCCATCGTTCGATCCGCGGTATTGTACGTGATTCGTCTCCTCGTCGATCGACCCTTGCCACTGAACGAGGGACTCCTTCGGTCGGTCCGTATCAAATTGCCCGACGGCATGCTGAATCCGGTGTTTGTCGCCGACGCCACCAGGTGCCCGGCCGTGGTCGGTGGGAACGTCGAGACCAGTCAGCGGATCGTCGATACGCTGTTGAAGGCGTTGGGGAGAGCGGCTTGTAGCCAGGGTACGATGAACAACGTGTTGTTCGGCAACGACGACTACGGCTACTACGAGACCATCGGCGGTGGCTGCGGCGCAACCGCCACGTGTGATGGAGCGGACGGAGTCCACAGCCACATGACCAATACACGGATCACGGACCCCGAGGTTCTGGAGCGACGGTACCCGGTCCGCCTCGAGCGATTTGGGATCCGCCGCGGGTCCGGCGGCGATGGACGGCGGCGGGGCGGGGATGGGCTGCGGCGTGAGTGGAGTTTCCTGCAACCGGCGAAGTTATCGGTCCTGTGCCAACATCGGATCGAGATGCCGTACGGCATGTCCGGTGGAGACGCGGGCCAGTGCGGACGTCAATGGCTTGTTCGTGCCGACGGGACGGAATTGAGACTGGCGGCAAGAGACGCCGTCGATGTGGACGCGGGGGACCGGTTGATCATGGAGACCCCCGGAGGTGGCGGATACGGTGACTGAACAGCGAAGAATCGGCATCGACCTGGGTGGCACCAAGATCGAGGGCATCACGATGGACGCCGATGGGACCCTCGTCGATCGACGTCGGATCGCAACGCCCCGCAACGACTACGAAGGTGTTCTGGCGGCGATCCATGACCTCACGAAACAGCTGGGCCAGGGCGCCGTCCTGCCGATTGGAATCTGCACCCCCGGTACCATCTCGTCGAAGACGGGCCTGATGATGAATTCCAATTCGATCTGCCTCAACGATCGTCCGTTTCACGATGACCTGACGGATCGGCTCGGACAGCGACCCGCCATCGCCAACGACGCCGACTGCTTCGCGCTTTCGGAGGCCACCGACGGGGCCGGTCGTGATGCGCGAACGGTTTTCGGCGTGATCCTGGGGACCGGCGTGGGGGGTGGCATCGTGATCGACGGTAAGCTGGTCTCCGGCCCCAACTCCATCGCCGGCGAGTGGGGTCACAACTCGCTGCCGAGACCCTCCGCGGAGGAACTGTGCGTTCCCCCCTGCTATTGCGGTCGTATCGGTTGTATCGAAACTTTTGTATCGGGGCCGGCACTCGCAGCCGATCATCCAGGTGAGGGCGACCCCGAGACCATCGTCGCCGCGGCAGCGGCCGGCGACGTCGAGGCGAATCGAACCCTCAAGCGGTACGAGGACCGGCTCGGTCGGGGCCTCTCGTCAGTCATCAACATCCTCGACCCGGAGGTCATCGTCCTCGGTGGCGGACTCTCGAGCATCGACCGTCTCTACACCAACGTGCCACGGGCCTGGGATCGTCATGTTTTTTCGGATCATGTCGCCACCCGTCTCGTTCCGCCACGATTCGGCGCCAGCAGCGGTGTGCGCGGGGCAGCCTGGCTGGTCTAGCGGGAACGGCCGACGCCGATCCGCGGGCAGTCGTTCGCCACGACGCATTCGGTACATAACGGCGAAACCGGCTTGCAGGTCGCCTGACCGTGACGGACCATCGTCTCGTTGATCGGAATCCAGTGCCGGGGATCCAGAGACTCGCGGAGCAACGCCTCCGTGGTGTCCGGGTGATCGCTCTCGATCCAACCAAGACGATTGCAGATCCGATGCACGTGGACGTCGACACAGATCCCGGGGAGGTCGAACCCCAGGGTGATGACCAGGTTTGCGGTCTTGCGGCCGACACCGGGGAGCCGCAGGAGACTCTCCATCGTCGAAGGCACGTCGCCGCCGAACTCCCTCACGAGCATGTGACAGATCGCCTTGATCTGGACGGCCTTGCGATTGAAGAACCCGGCGGGATAGATCAGCCTGGCGATCGTCTTATCGTGCAAGCGTGCCATCGCGTGTGGAGTGTCCGCGCGACGGAACAGGCGCTCGGTGGCCGGATAGGTCACCTCGTCCTTGGTCCGTAGCGAGATGATGCAGCCGATCAGGATCCGAAACGGATCGCTGCCGTTCTCGGTCTTGAATCGATGGATATCGTGAATCCGACCGAGGTCTCGCATCACCCGATTGACGATACGTGTCGGCAGCCGCGACGCCATCTAGAGATCGGCACCGTCGTCGTGGACGAGCACCTCGTCGACCGTCAGTCGTGGCTTGCGTGAGGCCGGTCCGCCGATCGGGTATCCGACGACCAGTAGCATCACCGGTTCGAATCGATCCGCGATGTGAAACTCGCTCTTGACCCTCGGGGCATCGAAACCGATCAGCGGGCCGGACGCCAGGCCGTGGGCCTCGGCGGAGAGCATCATCACCATCGCTGCAAGCGACGCAGAACGCAGGGCCTCGTCTCGTGCCAGTTGCGGCGTTTCGTAGATCTGCTTCGCCAGGCGCTGCCAGGCCTCCGCCTTCCCCGCCGGTAACACCGCTTCATCAACGGCCCGCTGCATGACCTCGGGTAGACGATCGATGCCCTCACAATCGCCGAGAACGATGAAGGTAACCGGCGCATCCATGATCTGACGCTGATCGAACGCCGCTGCGCAAAGGCGTCGACGGGCCTCCGCATCCCGAACGGCGATGAATCGCCAGTGCTGGATGTTGAATGACGACGGCGCTTCACAGGCATCTGCGACTAGCGCACGAATCTGATCGTCGCCGACGGGTCGCCGCGGATCGAAAGCCTCACTGGAGAGACGACGTCGGATCAGGTCTCGAAATGACTGTGTCGGGTCTCCGCTCACTTCGACGGAACCTCGTGCCCCACACGGGAAACCGCGCGGCCAATTAGTTCGGCCGCCTCGATACCGATCCCGACGCCGTGTCCTGTCACCAATCCCATGTAGAGATAGATCAGCAGCGTTCGAATGGCGTTGTCCGACGTGAGAGAGTGGTAACTCATCATCGGCGCCACCGCGAAGAAGATACCCGCGACGAGGGGTCCGAGAAGCAGGAACTTGCCGACGGTCCAACCGTAACGCGTGAGTTGATCGAAGATCCAACCCACGACGATCAGCCCGAGCGCGATGACGATCCCCGAGGACGCGTACAGCGGGCCGCGGCTCTGCCACAACGTGAGCTGAAACACCGAATAACCGATCGCAACCGCCGAAGCGTGGGACACGTGCCGGTCACGCATCAGGGCCACGATGGCCGACGCGACGACGCCAACGACCAGAACGTTGAAGATGGGTCCGGTGGGATCGAACAGGCGGCCGCGGAATGCCACCCAGCCCACGCCAACCACTCCGGTCAGTCCGGCCACGAATCTCCCGAGGAATCGTGTCAGAGTGGCGGACGTTTCGGCCACGAAAGGTCCTGCTCCCTAGTCCAGGGACGATTTGAGGGCGCGCGTGACGACGCCTTCATCAAGTAGCAGTCGATAACCGTCGCCGTTCTTGACGACCTCTTCGCGGCCGAACGGATCGTATTCGAACGGCTTGATGATCCGGCCGTACACCTCTTTCAGGGAACGCGCGCCAATGCGGCGAGCCTCCGACGCGGTCTGCGCGACAAGCTGGATCGCCTGATCGTTGATCGACAGGTCTATCTGTCGTTTTCTGAAGAACTCGCGGGAGATGTTGAACACCGAGTCGTCCGGTTCGATGAAGATCCGGGAGAGCATCGCCGCGTCGAGATCCTGCAAGATGACCGAGTTGTCGAAACGGGATAGAAACTGCGGCTGCATTCCGTAGTCGAACAGGTCTTCCTGCTTGAAATGGTCGCGGAGAGTGAAGTACTCGCGGATACTGACGTCCGATCCGCTGACCACGGTCTCTGTCGGCAGCTTGACACGACTGGTCGGCGAGGTGACGCGCTTGAAGACCTGGTCGTAAAGGGTCTCGTAGGCCCCCGCGCAGAGAAACAGCATCTTGGAAGTATCGATCGTGACCGGCTGAGTCTGACGCCCCTCGCCGTCCAGCTTGACGCGGTGCACGACTTGCTCGCCCTCGATCAACGTCAGCAACGCTTGCTGAATGTTGATCCCGGTGACGTAGGGCTTGCCACCCACCATACCCGAGACCTTGTCGATCTCGTCGAGACAGACGGTGGCATGCTGCATGTACTGGCCGACCTGTTCCGCCGACGCGCTCGGCCCGAGAATCTTGCGGGCCCGCTCCTCCAGGGTCGCAAACAGGCGACTGGTGTCGATCACACCCTCTTCGGTGGCGAAGGTGTTGGCGTTCATGATGATGACGACGCGATACTTGCTGAACTCGTCGTGCTCGGAGTACAGCTTTTCCATCGATCGCATGATCGTGGTCTTGCCGGTGCCGGAGTTGCCGATCAGCATCAGGTTGCCGAACATCTCGCCGGCCAGATGCTTGAAGATCGCGACCGAGACGAAGCGCAGCGCCTCCTCCTGACCGATCACGTCCTTCTTCATGTAGTCGTTGATTTCGACCGGATTCATACCTGTCTCGCCTCCGTGGTCATTATATCGATACGACCCACCCCCCCTGGCCGTCTAGCGCCAAGTGAGGGGTTACCAGCGGAAGTCGGTCCGGGAGGTCTCCAGGTAGAGCTGGTCCCGGAGCAGGGCGGCGGTCTCGGCGGGAATCAGGGGGATATCGACGGTCCGCCAGCCGGCCCCGGATCCGGCCGTGTCGATGCAGAGCGAGGCCATCTTGTGACGACGATCGAAGGGGGTTTCGCGGATCGAGATGCCCTGGATCTTGTCGATTCGCACGACGGCCATGCGACGGAACCACCAACCCCTGCGAAAGAGGACCACCCGATCACCCAGGGCCCAACGACTGTGAAGGACGAATTTCCGTGCGTAGATCGATGCCCACAGGACGGCCAGGATCCAGAGCGGTACGACCCAGACCTTCAGCAACAGGGTCAGAGGCAGTGCGATCAACGAGAACACGATGATTAGGCGTTTTCGGATTCGCCATTCCGCCCGGGGTGCCAACGGGCGCCATTCGAGGGAGTGCCATCGGGTCTCGGGTAGTACGGCCTCGATCAGATCCACCATCTTCTGCGCGGGGAAGATCGGCGCTAGCCACGGACGACGAACGATCGTGGACTCGTCGGGATCCGACGACTGACGCGTGCTGCCGGCGGTCTTCGCAAGAACGGAAACGCGATTGAACAGTCGTTGCAGGGGGCCCTGGCGGGTGGCCAGCAGCTGAACCCGTTGCAACGGGATCGTCGCCTGGATGCGGGTGAACAGCCCGTACTCGGTCCGTAGTCGATCCATGCGACGGGTCAGCTTGAAACCGTGGTAGCGCATCACGCCCCACGCGGTCGAGAGCAATGCCAGCGCAACGATGATGATGAGCGCCAGAGCGACTCCCGTCACGATCGATAGCCAGAGGGGTGGAGCCTCGATCTGCAGAAACCGCTCGAGGAGGGCGGGAATCTGTTTGACCTGCTCCTCGCCGACTTCCCACCACTCAAACTGCGACGCGACGCCGAGCACCGCGCCGACGAGAACGAGTCCACGATTCGAGATCAACCCGTACAGGGCGACCTCCCGGAGGGACAACTGGACAAGCGGCGTGGACGCCGGGGTTGTCGACGTCACGGAGGGTGCCACGGTGTCCGCGTCGACCTGTTGTCGAAGCTCTCGCACGGCGTCCATCGACAGGACGCGCATGACGGCCTCGGGTTTGTCCCCCGACGCGGTCTCCAGCTGAACCTCGGCGACACCGAACATTCGGTGGAGCGGGTTGCGAACCAGATTCACGTTCTGAATTCGCGTGAATGGGACGTGACGGACTTTCCGCAGGAGGATGCCCTGTCGGATGATCAACTCCTCCTCGGTGAGTCGATAGCGGTAACTGATGTAGTGCAGAGTGCCGGCGATCATCGCGGGAATCACGGCGAGCATCAGCCAGAACGACGCGAAGCTACGGGCAACCACGATCGCGATGATGACCGGGACGACGAACGACCGCAGGGCGCCGACGATGGAGAAGAACACCGAGCTCGGGTGGAGTCGGTGCTCAGACTCCATCCGACTCTCCGAACGCAATCAACGTATCTCTGAGACGCGTCGCTTCTTCGTGGGACAGCCCCGCCAGCGATTCCGACGCGTGCTGAGTCCCCGCGGTGTAGATGATCAGAGTGCCCAGACCAAAGGCGCGTTCAATCGGGCCCTGGGTCACATCGATGTGTTGGATGCGGGTGATCGGGATCGAGGTCTCACCGCGAAACCAGACGCCGCGTATGATCCAGATCCCTTCCTGGTCCATTCGATAGCGGGTGTGACGGTACTGGAGAGGTGGCCAGAGCCACGTCCAGACCACGAGGATGAAGCTGGGAACGAAGAACGCTGCCCCAAACCCGATCCACGTCACGATACGGGGAGAATCCCCGAAGATCGTAATCATCGATGTCGTGAACAGGAAGCCGAGACCGACGATCACCGCAAAGATCGCCGACCACGCACGGGACAGCGTGACACTGCGGGGATCGAGTTGTCGTTCTTCGGTTCGGGGTGACTCAGGCACCGGACCAGTCTAGCAGCTAGCTACCGAGTTCGAGTCCCGCAAGAAGGCTCTTCATCTTGACCAGATCTGCGTCGGATGCGGGATAGAACAAGACTCCACAGATGTTGCTGTCATCACTGTCGGTGGCATGCATGACCAGAAGATCGCCCTGCAACGTGCACTCGCCGATTTGACACGTCGTGTCGTGGAGTGTCGTACCGATCTCCAGCTGGTCGAACGGCAGGTCGGTCTCGAACGAGAACCCCGCGACACTCACGTCCAGGAGGCGGAAGCGTCGCATCTTGCCGTTGGGCTGAGGGAACGTGAATCCGACCCAGGCCTCTCGCGATTCGTGGATCTTGAAACGGCGATGACCTCGTCGACAGTTGCTGGCTGTTTGCCCCATTTCGGCCTCCGTCTCCCCCGTCGACGAATATAGGGGCGGGCATGGGAAGAAAACCAGTCGCGGCTCAACCGGACGGTTTTAGCAACTCGTCCAGCGCCGAACTGGCGATCGGGTGGTAGAACGGGCGCCCCTTTTCGTAGATTTCCAGCGCCCTTTGCCGCCCCTCGTCGCTCTTCGCCATCTCCGCGTAGAGCGGCCGGAGGAACTTGGCGCGACCCATGCTGAGTAGGAACCTCTCGGTGGCCGCATCGGCGGGCCCGTACCCGGTCCGGATCCCATGGACCAGCCAGGCGTGCAGGACCTCCGCGTTGCCGGTCTCGGTCAGGCCGAAGGCCTCGTCAAGCTCTGCCATTCGTTGGGCGGCGAGTCCGTCGGGAAGCTCACGGATGAAACGTAGCCACTCGTGGGTGGTCCATTCGGTCGTCTCCAGTTCGTCCAGAGCGCCGCCCTCCAGCCAGCGTTCGCGTCCGGCATCGACACGACGAAACGCGTCGGAGTCGATCGCGATGGCATCGTCCGGTAGGCCCGAACCATGGACCCAGGTGTCGATATCCACGGCATCGTCGATCTCGGGAAACTTCAGACGTAAGAACGTCAGGAACTTATCCGTCGTCATCGACTGGAATGCAAACGTGTCGAAGTACTCGCGTAGGAACACGTCCCATCGGTCTCTACCGACGGCCGCCTCCAGTCGACGGAGGAACTGGTAGCCCTTGTCGTAGGCGACGGAGGTGAACGAGTCGTCGGGGTGTCTTCCCACCAGATCGACCTGGAGCCGGGTATCTTCTTTGGACAGCGTCTCTATCTCTTCCAACAGGTCGCCGAGGCCGATGGCGGCCAACATTTCGGAGTAGGGGCGACCGTAGATCGCCTCCATGATTCGGAACTCGAAGTAGACCGTGAATCCCTCGTTCAACCAGAAGTCGTTCCACGTCGCGTTGGTGACGAGGTTGCCGGACCACGAGTGGGCAAGCTCGTGGGCGATCAATGAGACCAGCGATCGATCCCCCGCCAGGACCGTGGGCGTCACGAAGGTCAGCCGCGGATTCTCCATGCCGCCGAACGGGAAGCTGGCCGGTAGGACGATCAGGTCGTAACGCTCCCAGGCGTACGCTCCGTAGAGGCCCTCCGCCGCTTCGATCATCTTCTCGGTATCGGCGAACTCCCAGGCGGCCGACTGAAGCACCTCGGCTTCGGCATAGACACCACTCCGCCGTCCGATCGATTGGAATTCCACGTCCCCCACCGCAAGCGCCAGCAGATAGGCCGGCACCCGCTGCGGCATCGAGAAACGGTAGACCCCGTCAGGTGATTTCCGGGTGGGGTTCACCGCACTCATCAACGCCATCATTCCCTGCGGCACGCGCACGACGGCCTCGTAGGTCATACGAACCGCAGGACTGTCCTGACAGGGAACCCACGTCCGGGCGAAGATCGACTGCGATTGGGAGAGCAGGAACGGAAACCGCTTGCCGGTGGTTTGCTCGGCCCCGAGCCACTGAAGGGCCTCGGCGCCGGGGTCCGACGAGTAGCTCACGTGAACCCATTCGGTCTCGGCCGCAATCTCGATCGACAGCGGGCTTCCGAGATGTTCGACGGGTTCGCCGATCTTGAAGTCTGTCGGCGTTCGATCGTCCCCCAGGGTCACGGCATGGATCGTCAGGTTCTGGCTATCGAGCCAGAGTTGATTGGCTTCTGCGTGATGCGCGATCTTCAGCGAGGCCGTCCCACTGATGGTCCGGGCCTCGAAATCCACGGTGACGTCCAGAAGAAGATGATCGACGGCGATCTCGTCGGGACGAGCGAACGAGTGTGGATCGCGTCCGGCGGCGGCTAGCGAAGATTGCTCACTGGTCGATGGACCGCAGGCAAGCGTTGCGAACAGACCGCCGACAAATACAAGCAGAGCAAGTGAACGCACGGTCATCCTCGAATTCTGGCGGTGTTGTTACGCCGACTTCTTCTTGTAGGTCTGGTCCAACATCGGGCGCACATCGTCCGTCAGGTTGGGCGTTCCCCGATGGAGAATGTTGCCGTCGCGAAAGATCGCATCGCCAAGAGTCAGTTGGAGAAGATAGCTGTGGATATTCGAGATCCCGTCGATGCCGGCGTAGTCTCGCGGTAGGTGATGGCTTCCCGGAATAACTTCCATCGCGCCGGTCTGCCACATGAACTCGAGCAGGGGGATGTTGAACGTCACCCGGATAGTCTGGTGGGGGCCATGGACATCCGGCGTGTCTTCCGGCTTCTGATCCGAGTGCCATGCCATGTGGGAGGCACCCTTCCAGGCGGCCTCGACCAGCGTCCAGCCACGATCCCACTGTCCCTCGCCCAGGGTCGCGTCCACCAGTTCTTCGATGATGGCGTTTCGTTGGTAACGATCGTCCGCCAGGGCGCCGCGCAAGAGGCTTGCGTACTGATCGAGATGCAGCGCCAGGCGTCCCGTTGCCCGACCACTCGCAAATTCGTCCTTATTGGCCTTGGCGTATTCGGTCTCGAGTAACGGGGCCAGTTCATCTCGCAACTGCTGGACGAACTCGACGGGCAAAAAATTCCGCAATACGACGAAGCCGTTGAGGTGAAACTCACGGAGCCAGATGTCTTTCTGCTTTGCGTCGATAGGCATGTCACGAACCTCCCCGAAGACGTTAGCATAAACCCTCCATTACACTGGAAACCGGAGGAAGCGTGTGACCCCCGTCGATCGACCCACAGGTCATTTCGCGACCAGCGTCCTGCTGGTCGCGGTCACGGTCGTCTCGCTCGGCGCGTGGATCCCCTTTCTTGGACGTGACGCGCTCGCGGCGTTGTTCCACGACGACGCGTTCTACTACTTCCAGGTGGCTCGCAACGCCGCGTCGGGAAACGGCCTGACGTTCGATGGGATTCACGCGACCAACGGATTTCACTTCCTGTGGCTTGTCATCCTCGTTCCGGTGTTTGCGTTCGTATCCGGCGATCTGGCCCCGCTCCGTGTGATCGCGTTGCTCGAGACCGCGCTCTGTGCCGGCGCCGCGGTCGTGCTCTACCGCACACTCTGTCGTTGGGTTGATCGACGAAACGCGCGGCTCGTCGCTCTCCTCCTGATCGCGATGCCGATGGCCCGCGTCATCCTGCGCTCGGGGCTCGAGAGCAGCCTGATGCTCTTTCTCCTGTTGTGTGTGTGGCGATCCTGGTCGGGCCTCCGTCAGGACGAGGACGGGACTGCGGGGCACTGGCTGTGGCTCGGTGGTCTCTGCCTGTTGGCGATGCTCGCCCGTCTTGAAGCGGCCTTGCTGCTACCGGTCATCGTGCTCTTCGAATGGCAACGACTGCGGCAGACGCCGCGGTGTCTTGTGGCGTTGGCGCTCCTGCCGACGCTGGGACTCGTCGGCTACCTGGCCTGGAACCAACTTGTGTTCGACTCGGTGCTGCCCATCAGCGGAGCGGTCAAGGCGGAGTGGGCGGGCAACGCACCGTTCGGTCAGCGTCTTCGCGCTCTCGCCGAGTTTCCGTGGGTCGGCAGCGCGGCCGTCCTGCGGGTCACCGGTGCGACGCGAATTGCCGCGCTCGGAGCCGGTGGCATCGCGCTCTATGGAGGTCTCCTGGCAGCCGCGGTGTCGATCGTCTGGCTGCGTCGAAGGGACGCGACTCCACGACTCACCCAGCCCGGTGTTGTCTGGCTCCTCGTTGCCGGTGCGGTAATCATCGTCGCCGACATGGGGGTCGTGATCTGGATGCCGGCCTGGTATCAGGGGCCGATCCTGCTGGCGACCTCCCTCGTCGCCGGGCTGCTGGTCTCTCCTCGCATGACACGCTGGTTGATTCCGCTGGTCATCGCGTTGGCGTTGGTTCGGGTGCCGACCACCGCATTGAATCTGAAAGAGCCCGGACGGTTCTACCCGGCGCAACGCATCGCAGCCGCACGTTGGCTAGCGACGAACACTCCGGAAGGCAGCCGCATCGGAAGTTGGAATGCCGGCATGTTGGGCTACTTCTCTCATCGGCATGTCGTCAATCTGGATGGGCTAGTGAACGACAAGCGATATCTCGAACAGGTGATTCGCGGGAACGATCTCGAAACTTATCTCGCAGAGACGTCGATCGACTTTCTTGCCGATCAGACTTGCGGCGACCGGCCGACGTTGCTTCCTTACATAAGTAGGACCGGGAGCCAACACCTCGAAGAACGGTTGACTCTGGAAGAGGCGTTCGGTCACGGGCCCGCACGTTGTCCCGGCTACTCCGTCTGGCGTCTGCAACCACGATGACCTCAACCCTCGCTTCTCGTCGGACACTCTCCGTCACCCTGCTCTCGTTCTCGTCGGGGTTACCGCTGGGGTTGATCTGGATCGCGTTACCGGACTGGATGCGAAACTCCGGCATCGACATCAGGGTCGTCGGGCTGATGACGCTGGCGCAGGCACCGTGGGCATTCAAACTCCTCTGGGCACCTCTGATGTCCCGCTGGGAGCCGGCATTTCGCGGGCGACTGCGAAGCTGGATGATCGTCACCCAGGTCGGGCTGATCCTGGGGACGGCGGCCCTCGGTTTCTTCGCCAGCGCCCCGGACCTCCCCTGGGTGATCCTCTCGGTATCGATGGCGATCGCGTTCGCTGCCGCGTCACAGGATATCGCTCTGGACGCCTATGTCGTGGAGGTCCTGGAGAAGGGCGAGCACGGCGTCGTGGTCGGCGCACGAACGGGTTTCTATCGCGCGGCCATGTTCGTCAGCGGTGGGATGACGATCTATCTCGCCTCGGTGATCTCGTGGCAACTGGTTTGCGGCCTGCAAGCACTGCTCTACCTGCCGATGATCTACGTGACCTGGCAGACCCAGCCGGTCCCCGATCGCGCGGAGGCGGGAGCGCGGAACCTGCGTCGCGAAATCTGGGAACCGTTCGTGGGCATGATGACCCGCCCGCGTGCCCTCGAGATCTTGACCTTCGTGTTGCTCTACAAGTTGGCGGACGCGTTGTCGCAGTCGCTCCTGCGACCCTTCCTGATCGACATGGGTTACGGCGACTGGGATCGCGGGGTTGGTCTGACGACGGTCGGTCTTATCTGTACGGTGGGTGGAACGTTCTTCGGTGGGATCGCGTCGGACCGGATCGGTCTTGGGCGTGCGCTGTGGGTATTTGGCGCGCTTCAGATCCTGTCGAACGTCGGTTACCTGTGGATCGCCCATCTCCCGACTACCCGCTGGGCGATGTACAGCGCGATGTCGTTCGAGATGTGGACCAGCGGTATGGGGATGGGGGCCTTCGGTGTCCTCCTCTTGCGACTGACGGCAAAACGATTCTCGGCGACGCAGTATGCGTTGTTCTCCAGCATGTTCGCGTTGCCCCGTGTCGTCGGTGGACCGATCACCGGGTTCATCGTCCATCAGTTCGATTGGAGTTCGTTCTTCATCTTTACGATGATCGCCGGACTGCCCGGCATGATCCTGCTCTCTCGATTCGTGCCGTGGGGCACGCGAGAGATCGTGTTCAACGTCGAGGACGACGGGCGACGAGGCGCGGTGGATCGAGCCATGGCCTGGCGACGGGGAGCGCTGGGGGCGGTCGCCGGCGGTGTCACCGCAGTCGGGCTCGTCGCCCTCGGACGATCCCTCGAGGCCTTGAAGGACGACTCGTCGGCGCCCTTCGACCTGGGGTCCGCCGTCGGTCAGATTCTGCTACCCGACGGCACCGGCGGCTGGATCCTCCTGACAGGAATCGTCGTTTTTTCCTTGATTTGCGGACTTCTCGGCGCCGCCAGCGCAAGAAAAGGGGACAGATTTATTTAATCTCGGCCTCCGCAGGATGAAGTCACTAGGTTTACCTGCGGTTCCCAATCCGACAAATGGCACCGTGACCCATGACGAAATCCCGCCGCACGATCGTGACCCTCGGCATCGGCCTGGTCCTGATCCTGCCGTTCACCGAGTGTGGACTGAGGCTCGCCGAGAGGGGCGCAGCGACCGACTCCTTCGCGGACCGTCTGCTGGGTCGGGTGCTTGCGACCGAGGATCGACCTTCGGGGGCCGATCCCGTACCCCATCCTCACTACGGCTTCACGCTCCAGACATCTACCCAGCGAACGATCGATGGGCCAACGCCCTATTCGATCGACACCAACCAGCTCGGGTTTCGCGCGAAGCCGCCGGTGACGATCGATCAGTTGCCGTCGAATACGATGCGCGTCGTCGTTCTCGGGGACGATCGTTTGTTCGGCGTCGGCGTCGACGCTTCAAACACGTTCGACGCACAGTTGGAGTCGGTAGCCGCCGCCGAGACGATCCAACTCGACGTGCTCAACTACGCGCTGCCGGGGTTCAACAGCGTCCAGGCGCTGGCGGTAGGACGGGATCTCATCCCTCCGCTTGCCCCGCACCACACCGTGATCGGTCTCTCGTTGGAAGATGACCCGTTGGCCAACACCCTGGTGACCCTCGACGAGGGGCGATACCTGCCACTGGCCGGCTCGCGGGAAGCCCTTCGCGATGAACTCCTCAGGCGTCTCGATCTTGGCGGGGGCCTGGCACTCGAGCGACGCTGGGCGTTGGGCCCGGGCGCCCGTCGTCTGCGCTACCAGATGGCCGAAGAGCCTGCAGTCATCCTGCGAGCTGTGATCGTGTTGCAGGCACTGAACGATGTCGTGACCGAGAATGGGGGGCATCTGACCGTGCTCCTGTTCCCTCCGACCGAGTCTTCGAGCGGCTCGCGGTGGGCCGACTGGGCCGGTGCCTCGCGTATCACTCAGACCTACGCAAACGCACTGGCCATCGCCGGTTTTGAAACGATCACGCTGCCCTCGAGAGACATCGAGTCCAACCGGCAAATCGCCCGTACCGTCTGGCCCCATCTTCGATCTGGCGGGGGTCGACCGACTGCGGAGCCTGCTGGAACAGGCCGTGGCGGGGCCGACTAGATAGAATGCGCCCTCGACCGTATCACTACCTGAGATGAGATCGATGATGACCCAGAAGAGACGGATCGGGCTGGGGTTCGCTCTGTTTCTGCTTCTGTCGCTGCCGCTGAGCGCAGGCGTCGTGATGGAGCCGACCAACCCACCGGACTGGCACATCTCGGAGTGGATCAACGGAGATCCCGGCCCCCTTCGCCAGCAACGCGACAAGGTCGTCATCATCGAGTTCTTTCAGATGTGGTGCCCGGCTTGCAATCAGTTCTCGCTCCCATTGATGCAGCGATGGGAGGAAAAGTACGGACGACGAAGCGACGTGCTGTTGGTCTCGATCCACACCGTCTTCGAGGGGCATGACGTCCAGACACCGGAGCGACTAAAAGCCTTCGTTCAGGAGAAGGGTATCCGTCGCCCCGTCGGTATCGACGGCTACGAGATCATCGACCCCGAGATGCCGGTCACGATGAAACGCTTCAAGACTCAGGGCACTCCCCAGATCGTCATCATTGGCAAGGACGGCAAACGGGTCTTCGATCACTTCGGAATCTTCAACGCGCGTAGCATCGAAGGGTTCATCGACCGGCTGTTGCGTGATGTCGAGGAGGACTCCGTCGGCCAGTACCCCACGATGAAAGACGACGATCGTGTTCGCCCACCGGCGGTCGATCCGATGTCGGGTCGATACAGGCTCGAGTTGCAGCAGGTCGCCAATACCTGCGCGTTGCCGGCGTTACCCCAGCAGCTCGATCTCGTCATCGAGATCAAGGGAAACAACATGCGAGCGACGTTCGGGACCGGGTACCTGGGCGTCAAAGAGTTGACGCTGGACTACAACGCGGCGACTCAGGGGTTTAATCTCGATAGCCGCGATCAGAAACAAGACGGGGACCAGGAACTGATCGTGCAGCTGGAGATCAAGGGACGGGTTTTTGGCGATAACCCGACGGAGATGCAGTTCACCGCGATCCTGAATCAGGGCGGCCCCGGCGCGGGGCCCGAATGTCTCGTCGAACTACAGGGCTACGGACAGAAGCTCGGTCGCTAACCGCCGTAGATCGCCATGATCTTCTTCAACATCGCGACAGCGGTCTTCTGCGGACGCTGGAACGAGTTGCGACCGATGATCGAGCCGAACCCGCCGCCATCCTGGATCGCCTGAATCTGCTCGAATAGCTTGCTGTCGTCCATCTTCCCGCCACCGGAGAAGATCACGATCCGTTTGCCGTTGAAGGCCGACTGAACCACGTGCTTCACCCGATCGGCCAACGTATCGATGACGATGCCCTCGGACTCATAGACCTTGCGAGCGGCGTCCTGCTCGAGATGGGCGGACGGTAGCTTGACCTTGATCACGTGGGCACCGATCTGAGCGGCGATCTGTGCGGCGTAGGCGACGACATCGATACCGGTCTCACCATCGCTCGAGATATCCGTTCCGCGGGGATACGACCAGACGACCGTCGGGATCCCGACACCCTTCGCATCCTCGATCAGCTCGCGCAGTTGCTCATACATGATCGGCGAATTCGACGACCCGGGATAGATCGTGTACCCGATCGCCGCACAACCCAGTCGCAGCGCATCGCCGACACTCGACGTCTGGACGGAAAGCGGGTTGGCGTCGGAGTACAGCGAGTTGTTGTTGTTGACCTTGAGAATCAGCGGCACGTCGCCGGCGAACTTCGCGGCGCCGGCTTCCAGGAAGCCGAGGGGTGCGGCGTAGGCATTACAGCCGGCCTCGATCGCAAGACGGAAGTGGTAATCGGGATCGTATCCGGCGGGGTTGGCCGCGAAGGATCGGGCCGGACCGTGCTCGACGCCCTGATCTACCGGGAGAATCACCATCTTGCCCGTCCCGGCCAGCGTGCCGTGATTCAGCATCCGCGCGAGGTTCGAGAGAACCCCGGGATTCTCGCCTGAGTAGTGGGACAGAATCTCTGCGACACGCTCGGTCATGATCATTCCTCTCGTGGGTCCATCGGCGGATCCGGTTGCGCCGATATGGTGTCCCATCGTCTCCGCGCCCGCAAGGGGGCCGGGCGGGACGATCTAGAGGAGGAACAGGCTGACGACCAACACCGCCAATCCCATGTCGGTGACGACTAGAAGCATTCCGGACGGCATGAACTTCTTCGTCTTGACGAATCTGAGGGCGAACATCGCGCTGAGGACGCCACAGATCACGATTCCGGCGATGATGGCGGCCTTCGGGCTCGACTGAGCCCACCAGGCACAGACCAGATACGCCGCGGCACTACCGAAGCCCGCCATCAGGGACACCTTCGAACCGGCGCGAAAGCCGATCGCCCCACCGATGGCCATCAGCACGGCAAGGGCAACGAGTGTGTAGAGCGCCAGTGGCATCTAACGAACCCAATCGGTCGGTTGTCGATGTGCGGCCCGCTCACGTGCCGACCAGATCAGATGGACGATCGCCGCAAGAATGCCGCCGACGACCGCAGCGGCCAACCAGCTTCGCAGAGTCTCCGCGGAGGGAGACGGCAGGATGATGACGACGTTCACGATGAACGCAACACCGATGGCGAACGCATCGACCCGCGAACGATGGAGGGGGTTTCGACTTCGCTCCCTGAGCCAGAAGAAACCGATGACACCGTTCACGAGCAACGTGAGGAGGATTGCAGCACTGCTCATGACGGTGATTATCTTAACCTATTTCTAGCTCTCCAGGGCCTGATGGGCCATGGCAGGCGCATCGTCGGGGGAGGTCGCACGAGCCGATCGGCCCCTCAGCAGATTGCCGAACATCCGGGAGCCGAACTCCCGCGCGTCGTCAAATAGCGTGTAGAACACGGGAACGACCAGGAGGGTCAGCAGCGTTGCCGTGATGAGGCCGCCGATCAACGTCAGCGAGAAGCTGGTGTAGCTGAGCCCGATGCTGCTGGCACCGGCCAGAGCCAGCGGGACCATGCCACCGACGGTCGTGATGGCGGTCATCATGATCGGGCGGAACCTGAGGTCCGTCGCCCGCAGGAGCGCTTCCCGTCGATTGCGACCCTCGAGGCGAAGTCGATTGACGTAGTCGATCAACACGATGCCGTTGTTCACGACGACACCGACCAGAATGATCACGGCGACGGCTCCGAGGAAATCGATATCGACCCCGGAAATGATGTGCCCCCACATCATCCCGATCCCCGATAGCGGGATCGTCAGGACGATCGAGAGCGGCAAGATGAAACTCTCGAACAGGAACGCCATCAACAAGTAGATGAAGATCACCGACAGTAGCGCGGCGGAGATGAGTCCCGAGAGGTCATCATCGCTCTGAGCCTGACGCGAATCACCACCGAAGGAGACACCCTCCGGAAGATCCATGGCGGCCTGCATCGCGACCAGCGTCTCGCGGACCTCCTCTTCACGGCCCTCCTCCAGCTCCAGCGTGACCGTGTAACCGACCATCTTGTTGCGACGGAAGATCGTTCGTGTCTCGGGAAGAACTCGGCTCTCGGTCAACGCCGACAGCGGAAGAAAACCACCGTCGTTGGTCGGCACCTGGAAGCTGGCCAGCTCCGTCAAGCTCTCCCGGTCCGATTCCTGGAATCGGACACGGACCGGCACCTCGCGCCCCTCGGCCTGGAATCGTGGCAACGACGTTCCCCGCAGCGTGTAGCCGACCAGGCCGGCGATGACCTGCGGGTTGACACCGACGTGTTGGGCTCGCTCGCGATCGATGATCAGTCCCAGCTCGCTCGGGGCATCGCCACCGGCCTTAAGTCGTCCCACGACACCGTCGACATTCACCAGCACATCGGCCACCTGATCGGCGACATCATTGACCAGATCCGGGTCTTCGCCGCGAACGAAGACAACGTGAGTCGAGAGGGCGTTCTCTTCGGAGTTCGCCTCGTCACCGGCGAAGATCTCGACGCCTGCCCGTTCGGGGATGCCATCCATGACGACCTGCATCGTTTCCTTCGCGCTGTAGGGTGCGGTGCGCTCCGGCGCAAACCACGCCTGAACCTCACCGAATGTCTTTCGATGGAAGATGAACCAGCCGTCGATCTCGTATTCGTCCTTGTACGCCTCGATCGTCTTCTCGACGGCCAGGAAGTACTCCTCGGACTCTTCCAGGGTCGTATTACTTGGCAAGTCGAACTGCAGCTCGAACTGCGCCTGTTCGTCCTCCTGCGAGCCCACGAACTTCGTCGTGTTCGAGAAGATCCCGACGCTGATGGCCAGGATTGCGACCACCGCCAGGCTCATCTCCAGGCGTCGCGAGAGGAAAAACTCGAGCACCTTGCAGTAGCCACGGTTGACTCGTCCGAACGTCGCCTCGTAACCGATTCGTAGGAGGTCGTTGACCCGTTCGTGGGCCCGTTTCAGGCGACCGGGCGCACGTGTCTCGAGCCCTGTGGGAAGCGTCAGGTAGACGCTGATCGGGATGAACAACAGCGCGATGACGAGCGAGCCCGCGACCGACACGGCGACGGGAATGGCCAGTCGCATCATGAAGAACTGGGCCGGCCCCTCGGCGAGTAGCGCCGGTAGGAACACGATGATCGTCGTCAACGTCGACATCGTAATCGCCAGACCGACCTCGCCCGCACCCTTGATGCAAGCATCACGACGCGGCATGCCCTCGCGATGCAGACGATGGATGTTCTCCGCCACAACGACGGAGTTGTCCACCAGAAGACCGACGCAGATCATCAAACCGATCAACGTGAGGATGTTGAGCGATTCCCCGGCGAAGTACATCACCGTCAGACCCACAACGAGACTCAAGGGGATCGAGAGCGCCACGATCATCGTCAGACGCACCCGACGCATGAACGCAAACAGCACCATCGCGGCGAGCAACCCACCGATCATCCCGCTCTTCACCAACGTGCCGAGGGACTCATCGATGATCTCGCCCTGGCTGAAGTAGTTCTTCATCCACAGTCCCGCCAGACGCGGGTCTTGCTCGAGACTTGCGTATTCTTCGTCAAGACGCTCGCAGAGTTCCTGGGTGTTGGCCTCGGCCTCCTTGATGATCTGAAGGGCGACGGCCGGACGACTCATCACTCGGGTGCGATAGGTCTTGTCGGGTTCCTCGTAGCGAATCGAGGCGATGTCGGCGAGACGGATGGAGGGGGCGATACGACGATTCTCGAGCTCCTCCAAACTCCTGTAGTTGGCCATCGATCGCATCAGGAGTTTCTGCGAGCCGTTACGAACCGTTCCGCTGGCCATGGTGAAGTTGTCGTCACCGAGGTCCTCCGCCAGCTCGTAGATATTCAGCCCGGCAGAGTTCGTCTTTTCGCGATCGAGCTCGATCAGGATCTCTTTCTCTTCCAACCCGAACGCCTCCACCGAGGCAACACCGTCGAGTCGTTCCAGACGGGCGACGACGGCGTTCTGAATCAGGTCGTAGGAGTTGGCAAGACCGGGATCGACGGCGATGCCGATGGCGTACACCGGTAGGCCGCTGAGGTCGGCCTTGTTGATGAACGTCTGATCGATGTCGGATGGGAAATTGACCTTGGCTCGTTCGATTCGATCGCGGACCTCGCGATAGGCGATCGACATGTCGGTGCCCTGCTTGAACCGCATGAACACCCGGCTTCCACCGGTAAACGAGATGCTGACGACCGTCTGGATTCCCCGGACGGTGCTCAACTCCTCCTCCAATGGAATGGTCACTTTTTCCAGAACCTCCCGACCGGGGGCGTCGTCCCACGGCACCTGGACGTTCATGAACGGCAGGACGAAGCCGGTCGGCAACATCTCGGCCGGGATCTTGTTGGCGGCAATACCGCCGACAAGCGCAATCGTCACCGCCAGCATCAACACGGTAATGCGACGGTTCAGGGAGAACTTGGGAAGCGCCGCTTCGTGGTCTAAATCTCTTGGGCTCATGGCGCCACCGAATCCACGCTTCCGCCTGCCACCAGCGGTGCGTCCTGTTCAGATTTCTTGACGCGCGAGCGGAACATCCAGGCGACGACGCTGTCGAAGAGACTGTAAACCACCGGGATGACCAACAGCGTCAACGCGGTCGACGTGATCAGTCCGCTGATGACCGCGATCGCCATGGGGGCTCGAATCTCCGCACCGTCTCCCACGCCCAACGCCAACGGGAGTAACCCGAGGACAGTCGTCATGGTGGTCATCAGGATCGGTCGCAGGCGGACCTGACCCGCGGTGACGATCGCCTCGGCTCGCTCCATCCCACGCTCGCGCAACTTGTTGATGTAGTCGACGAACACGATCGCGTTATTCACGACGATGCCGGCCAGCATGATCATTCCCAGGAACACGACGATGGACAGATTCAGGCCCAGGATCTTGAGGGCCAGAACGGTTCCGACGAACGCCAACGGGATCGTCAGCATGATGACGAGCGGATGGACCAGACTCTCGAATTGAATCGCCATGATGACGTAGACCAGGAACATCGACAGGGCGAGGGCCAGCAACAGACTGCGTTGGCTTCGCTGCCATTCCTCGTTCTGTCCGCTGATGGCGAAGCCCAGCTCGGCGGGCCAATCGAGTTCGGCGTGAAGCGCCGTCTCGATCGCAGTGGCGGCGGCGCTCAGAGAGCCCTCGCCGAGGTTCGCCTGAACCAGACCGACGCGGGACCCATCGACCCGGCGCACCTCGCTGGGACCCTCACCGAGGGAGACATCGGCGACGGCCGACAGCGGGATCGGTCGATCACCACCGGGATTGACGATCAGATCGCGAACGTCCTCGACGGTCTCCCGATCGTCCATCTGCAATCGAACGAGGATCGGGATCCGACGATCCGTCATGTTGAAGCGCGTGGCCTCGAAGCCCTTGACCTTGTCGCGGACGTGGCGCGCCACATCGCCGATGCTCAGGTCATACAACGACAATCGGTCACGGTCGTAAACGATCTGAACCTCGGGTGCACCGGGACGCAACGTCGTCTCGACATCGGTCAACTCCGGTAGACGCGCAAGCACTTCCTTGACCTGCGTCGAGTAGTCGCGAAGCAGACGGAGGTTGTTGCCGTAGATCTCCACCTCGATCGGGGTCTTGGAGCTGAACAGCACGGGACGGACGACGCGGGCGTCCAGGTCGGGGATACGAGAAAATCTCGTTCGAAGTCGGTCGATGACCGCCTGCTCGGCTTCCGCGCTTCGACTCTTCTCGTCGAGGAGCACCTTGAACGCGGCGGTATGTTCTCCTTCATCGGATCGTTGCGAGTTTGCCGAGTCGTAGCCGACGGTCAGCAGCAGACTCTGGATGTTCTCTTTCTCTTTGAGCAGCGCCTGTTCGACCGGAATGACGATCGACTCCGTCTCGGAGAGCGGCGTGCCGACGGGCAACTGAACCTCGACGGTGAACTCACCCTGATGGACTTCCGGCAACAGTTCGCTATCCAGCGACGTGCCGACCTGCCAGGTCACCCAGAGGACGCCAAACACCAGAACGACGATCAGGAGTGGCGCGGCCAATGCGCCGCGGAGCAGTGGAGGGTAGATGCGATTCATGGTGTCAAGGATCCCACCGACGATCTTCCTCGGCAGCCACGTCACGACGCGGAAGGCGACAACCACTACCGGCACCACGTAGCGTGCGATCAACCAACCGACCCCGAACACAACGGCGGCCAGCAGCTTACCGAGGAACTCGAGGATCGTCCCCAGAACCAGCCTGCCGATGAACACGAAGAAGTACCCGACCACGAAGGTCAAAACGGCACAGACGATCCACAGCGGATAGAACAGCCACAGCCCGACTTTTCCGAGCAGGCTCTTCCCTCGAAGTGGCAGAGTCAGCAGACTACGAGTTACACGGGACGGTGCACCCAGGTCGCGCCGAAAACCATGCCACGACGACCAGCGGAGCAGACTCTTCAGTCCCTCCGGGCTCTCGTCGCCGGTGCCACCTCGCAAGTTAAGCTGCAAGCTAGCCAACATCGGGATGAAGTAGAGCGCCACCAGTGCCGACGCCAGAAGCGAGAAGACGACCGCGAAACCCAGATCGCCAAACGCCTGACCGGCCAGCCCCTCGACAAACACCATCGGGAAGAACACCGCGATCGACGTGAAGGTCGAGGCCCAGACCGCCGCGCGAACCTCGAGGGTTCCACGGACGGCGGCCTGCAGGATGCCGTCCCCTTCCTGACGACAACGGAAGATCGACTCGAGGACCACGATCGACGAATCGACCAACATGCCGATGCCGAGGGCAAGTCCTCCTAGCGACATGATGTTCAATGACACGCCGAGCATCTTCAGAGGTGCGAACGCGACCAGGAGCGATAGCGGAATGCTGACGAAGATGATCGCCGTACTCTTGAAGTTGCGCAGGAACAAATAGAGGATCGAGATGGCGAGGAATCCACCGAGGACCGCCGTCTGCTTCACCTCGTCGATGCTGCTCTCGATGAACAACGATCGGTCTGCGGCGAGGGAGAGACGTGCGCCTTCTTCATCGAACAGCGTCTGCGCGACCCCGGCCCCGCGATTCTCGTCGTCACCCTCGACGATCGTGCCGATCATGACGTTGACGCTCTTGGCCACGCCGACGATGTTCGCGTCGGCTTCCTTGAAGATATCGATCTGAACACTGTCGCCGCCGTCGGTTCGAGTGAGGATCTCTCGTTCCTTGTGCTCCCAGCTGACGGTGGCCAGATCGCGGATGCGGATCGGGCGTCCCTCGAAGCTGGAGACGATCGTCCCGCGAATCTGGTCGAGATCCTGAAATTCGTTCAGGGTTCGTACGAGATACTCGATCCGCCCTTCCTGGAGAGTTCCGCCTGCGACGTTGATGTTCTCCTGGGCCAGGCGATCGATGACACGCTGGATCGGAATCCCCGTCCGACGAAGGGACGCAGCATCGACCTTGACGTGAATCTCTTCCTCCAGGCCTCCACGGACGCGGACCGCGGCGATCCCCTTGATCGGCTCGATCTGTCGCTTGACCTGCAGTTCTGCCAGGCGACGTAGTCGGCGTAGCCCTTCCTGTCCGTGGAAACGCTCGCCGTCACCGGACAGCGAGAGCTCGAGGATCGGATCAAGGGAGGGGTCGTAGTGCAGGATCAACGGGCGTTCGGCTTCCATCGGCAGGAAGACCCGGTCCAACTTCTCAAGCACTTCCTGAGTCGCGTCGGACATCTCGGTGTCCCACGTGAACTCCAGCACCACGTCGGAGATTCCCGCACGGTTGATACTGCTGATCTTCTGGATGCCGCCAACGACACCGAGCGCATCCTCGATCGGGCGGCCGATGTCGTTCTCGACCTCTTCCGGTGCCGCGCCGGGATAGGTGGTGCGGACCGTCAACGTCGGGTACGTCAGCTCCGGCATCAGCGTCACGGGTAGCTGGAAGTACGAGAGCAGCCCGAACACTCCGGCCGCGATGAACACCACGAGGATGGCGACCGGGCGGGCGGTGGCGAAACTCTTCAGGGCCGTCTGGCTCACAGACTCGCCCTTTCAGTGACCGTGCCATCGGCTTCCGCAATGGCCGCGGCGTCATCGACGTCGTCCTCACCGGGGAGACGAACGAGGGCTCCGTCTTTCAAACCGGCCTGTCCGGCAACGACGAGGCGATCACCGGCACGAACACCGTCCTCAGGTTCGACGAAGTGCTTGTCCTCGAGAGAGGTCTCGATGTAGACCCGTTCGACTCGGTGTTCGACACCCAGTCGGTAGACGAACATCTGATCGTTGTCGTAGACGATCGCCCGCTTGGGGATCAGGACCGCGTCTTCATTGGTCGCGGTAATCAGCTCGACATCGACATACATGCCAGGACGGAGACCGGCCTGGTTGCCGACACCGATCGTCACCTTGATCGTGCCGGATTTCGGATCGACGACCGGCGAAATCCGGGTCACGCGGCCGGTGTAAGCCTGGCGGGCACCGGCCTGGGCGGTCATCCGCGAGTCCTGACCACGGGACAAACGGGGTAGGTGTTTTTCAGGGACGAAGATCCGGGCGACCATCGAATTGAAGTCGACGATCTCGAATAGCTCCTGTCCGATCTGTACCTGGTCACCCAGATTGATCATCCGGGAGGTGACGGTCCCACGGATCGGTGCGCGGACCTCGGTATAACTCAGTTCTCGTTCGGCGTCGGCCAACGAGATCTCGAGTTGCTCCATTTCATAGGTCGCATTGGTGTAGGCATCTTCGCTGATGAGATCTTGCTTGTAGAGCCGTTCCTGGTTTGTGTACTCGCGCTGGGCCTTGGCCAACTGGCTTCGCACCTTGGCAAGCTGCGAGCGTTGCTCGTCGTCCTGGAGTCGAAGTAGGATCTGATTCTCCTTGACGGAGTCCCCTTCTTCCACCTTTAGATCGATCACGAGACGCCTGGCCTGGGAGACGACCTTGACCTGTTTCTCGGTCTCGAGGTTGGTGGAGAAACGCAGCACGGACTCGATCGATCCCAGCTGGATCTCTTCGACTTCGATCGGCACCGCCTCTTCCTTGTCCTCGTCCTTGCCCTCGGCATCGTCGTCCTTGGCGTCGGCATCGTCGTCGTCGGTCGACTGCTGACTGGCTGGCGTCGCCGGATCCTTCTTGTCATCCGAGTCCGACTCGGACCCCGAAGAGAAGCTGCAACCGCTCAGGGTGAGCGCACCGATCAACAAGATCAGCAGCAGGAAGAATCCGTTTCGAGCCATCTGTTTGCCGTTCATGATCAAACCTCAGTTCGCTGTTGCGTCGCCTCGCGTTTCAATAACTCTTACGGACGAGGTGTGGATCGGGTTCCGCCGAGTCGTGCCAATCCACCCTGTCCTTACCCTCTAGGACGGGCGGGGAGCCCCACCGATTACACCCGACTGCTAGAATTTCGCCGGGTCAGGAGCCGATGGAGTCCAATAGATGAAGCTGATCGAATGCGTTCCCAACATCAGTGAGGGGCGGGATCCCGCCGTAATCCAGGCGGTTACCGCAGAAATCGAGGGAATCGAGGGCGTTCAGCTCCTGGATGTCGACCCGGGGCAGGCGACCAACCGGACGGTGATCACCTTCGCCGGAACCCCGGAACCGGTCCTGGAGGCGGCGTTCCGGGTGATCCGGAAAGCGGCCGAACTGATCGACATGTCCCGTCACGAGGGGGCTCACGCGCGCATGGGCGCGACCGATGTCTGCCCCTTCGTCCCCATGCAGGGGGCGACAATGCAGGACTGCGTAGAACTGGCGGAGCGTCTCGGCAAGCGGGTCGGCGACGAACTGGGACTTCCGATCTTCCTTTACGGCGAGGCGGCGAGAACTCCAGAGCGACGACGTCTTCCCGACATTCGCCAGGGCGAGTACGAAGCGCTCGAGCAGAAACTGTCCGACCCGGGGTTCGCGCCGGATTGTGGGCCTGCGACGTTCAACGCCCGTGCCGGTGCCACCGCCATCGGGGCACGGGAGTTCCTCATCGCGTGGAACGTCAACCTCAACACGCGTAATCGGAAGATGGCCAACAAGATCGCCGCCGAGCTTCGGGAACAGGGCAAGCTGAAACGGGACGCCAACAACAAGTTCGTCCGCGATGCGGATGGCAAGGCGCTTCGAACCCCTGGGCGATTCACCGAACTTCAGGGAGGCGGCTGGTACATCGACGAGTACGGGAGAGCGCAGATCTCGTTCAACCTGATGAACTACAGGATCACTTCGATCCAGGACGTCTACGACGCCTGCTGCGAAGAGGCCGATAAACTCGGCGTGCGGGTGACCGGGAGCGAACTCGTCGGGCTGATCCCGTTGGAGGCGATCCTCTCGGCCGGCGACCACTACCTACGGAAGGAAGGTGCGACCACCGGCGTATCCGAGTCGGAGAGGATCCACGCGGCGACTCTCTCGATGGGTCTCGCCGAACTCGCGCCATTCGAACCTGAAAAGAACATCATCGAGCTTCGCTACCGCGGTGCGCCATCGGGTCTCCAGGCCATGACCGTTCGAGACTTCGCCGATGAGCTGGCCAGCGACTCCCCCGCCCCCGGCGGCGGAAGTGTGGCGGCGCTGTGCGGATCGCTGGCGGCCGCCCTGGCCGCGATGGTCGCCGCGCTGACCTGGAACAAGAAAGGGATGGAGTCGGCAAGACCGGAGATGGGCGAGATCGGTGTAGACGGACATGCTCTGAAGGCCTGGTTTGTCGACGCGATCGATGCGGATACCGACGCCTTCAACGCCGTGCTGGCCGCCGGCCGTTTGCCGAAGCGGACGGAGGCGCAACAGGCAGTGCGGGATCGGGCTCTCGAGGAGGCCAACCAGGGGGCGACCCGGGTGCCACTACGGGTCCTACAGAAATCGGTCGAGGCGATCGTTCTCTGCTCTCGTGCCGCCGAGAAGGGCAACCCCAACTCGGTCAGCGATGCCGCGGTCGGCGCCGCATGCGGCCTGGCGGCAGCCGAAGGGGCGGCGTTGAACGTCCGCATCAATCTCCCGACCCTCCACGACCAGGAGGTCGCCGATGAGATCCGGAAGGAGATGGGTCAAGCGATCAAGGAGGCCCGTCAGCGGGCCGCTGCCGTTGCAGCAATGGTGGATGCCGATCTCGACTGACCGGTTGGGTCAGACCTCGGGAACGGGCGGGTCGTCGAGCTCTGCGATCCGATAGCGCGTTCCCCGACGCTGGCCACTGCGCTCCAGATAGCCCAGGTCCACAAGCTTGCGAAGGTTGTCCTTCAGCGTATTTCGATTGGCACCGGTCTTCTCGATCAGCAGCCCGGCATCGACCACGCCGTGATCTCGGGTGGCCAGGAGGATCGCTTCCTGCAACGGCGAGATCTCGCGCTGCGTCGGGACGGGGTCGGCAGAACTCTCGCCGAGTTGCGCCTCGACCCAACGACGCTGCCCGTCGAGACAGTCGGTAACGAACTCGATCCAGGGTTCGAGCTGCCCCGCACCGATCCAGAGACGACTTCGGGAGCGGTCGATCGCCGAGTAGTAGGCGTCGCGAGAGCGTTCGATCTCGACCTCTAGACTGGCGTAGCGCAGGTGCTCGTAGCCGGCTCGCATCAACAGCTTCTGCAGCAGGAGTCGACCCAGTCGGTGATTCTTCGATCCGAACGGGCTGATGCCAAGGAAGCCCAGCGTGAAGGTCGCCACCACCATGATGGGATGATGATCGCCGCTGCGAAGCTCGAGCTCAAGCCAGGTCAACAGGTCTTCCATCTTGGTCTCGACAAGATGAGAAGGAAGCGTCGGAATCACCCGGCCCGTCGCGTGGCCCGCCTGATCGAACGCCTCGTTGTGCAACGGGCCGTCACGCCACGGGCTCGGTCGTGTGGGATCGTTGCCCGTCAGCGTGGAATGCAGGGCGCCGAAGTAAGAACTGTCGAGGAGACGATCTCGCGACGGCACCGGAGAGCGAAGACCGGCGGCGTAACAGGCCAGCTCTCGTTCGTCGGCGTCGCCCGGGGCCGCTTCCAGGATCTCGCCGGCACGCTGGTCGGTCATGGGGATGGCCGCCAGCCGACAGGCCGAGGCGGAACCGCGGACCAACGACTCGTAGGCCATCCGCTCCAGGCGAGACGACGGCGCCGGACGGCCACCACGGAATCGATCGCGGACCCGATCGATCTCGGTCAACGTCTGTCGGAGCTTGGGCGTGTTGGGGATTTTGAAGATCATGGGGGTTTTGGGTGGTGGACGTTGATCCACCCATAACTCAAGGTTGTACACGATTTGAAAGCCGTTGGGAAGGGCCTATACTTGCAGCAGGCCACCCATAATGAAGAAACCCCCCGCCAACAATCGACGAGATAACCGGTTTTTGGCCGGAATCAAGGCACAATTGATCCTCGAGGATCAGTGCGGGGACTGCCACGCAGAAGATCTCAGCCGCTCCGGGGTTTTGCTGACCGGGGCCTTCAAGACGATTCTGGAGCGGGACGTGCGGGTTCGCCTGGAGGCGGTCCAGGGAGACCTGATCCTCGAGCTGAGCGGGAAAATCGTTCATCTCCACGAACAGGACGATGGCGAGACCCGGGTCGGGATTCAGTTCGAGACGCCTCCGGAAGCCGTCCATGACGACTTCGATGCGCTGCTGGCGCGGGTCGTCGAGGGGGTATCACCGGCCCCGATCGCCGCGCTCTCGCCGGACGCTTCTGAAGAAGAGATCCGTGAGGCGCTCGAGCAGGTACCCGTGGCCCATCGGATCCAACTGGCGCGGAAGGCCGATGGCGATCTTCGAAAGATCCTCTGGCAGGATCGCAACTACGGCGTTACCGAGGCGCTGTTACGAAACCCCCACCTGACGCCACCGGAGCTGATGACGATGATCCGCAGCCCGAGACTGACTCCAGGAGCACTGGGGCTGGTCGCCGACGACCCACGCTGGTCCAACCATGACGAGGTAAACATGATCATCGCGACCCATCCGCGGGTCAACCTTCGACTGGCACAGCGTGTCGTGGATCGGATGACGCCGGGCGGACAGAGACAGGTGCTGCGTCGTCCCGGTCTTGCCGACCCGATCAAGAAGAAGTTATTGACGAAGTTTACGACGAAGAACCTGCAGAGCTGGTAGGCGGTTACAACCGATCGCCGTCGATTCGCTGGACCACCATCCCCGAGCGCAGCTTCGGTTCGAACCAGGTACTCTTGGGTGGCATCACACGACCGGCGTCGGCAACCTTCATCACCTGTTCCAACCGAGTCGGGTAGATTGCAAAGGCCACCGCGTCGCGACCGCTATCGACCCGACGCTCGAGCTCTTGCATGCCGCGGATCCCTCCGACGAAGTCGATGCGTCGATCCGTGCGGGGATCCCCGATCCCCAGGATCGGCTGCAGCAGGCGATCGGTCAGGATTGCCACGTCCAGTTGGCCGACCACATCCCCCTCCGGGATGATCTCCGTCCTCGGTCTCAACAGATACCACTGACCGCCCAGGTACATTCCGAACGTCTCGGCATGGGGCGGACGTTTTCCGGCGTGCCCCGGCTCCACCTGGAAACCGGCGGCGGAGATCCGTTCGAGCAGTTGCTCGGAATCCAGACCGTTCAGGTCCCGCACGACCCGGTTGTAGTCCAGGACTCGCACCTGATCCACCGGAAAGTGGACCGCCATGAAGTAGTGACAGGGCTCCTCACCGGTGGCGTCTTCCAAGAGCTCGCCACGCATCTTCGACACGGCAGCGGCGGCGGCCGTCCGATGGTGGCCGTCGGCGACGTAGGTGGCGCGAACGCTTCCGAGTAGCCGTGCGATGTCGTTGACCTGTTGGGTGTCATCGACGCGCCACAACGTGTGCTGGACCCCATCGACGGCAACGAAGTCGACGTCGGGATCTCGAGCGACCACGCCGTTGATCAGGGCGTTCAGTTCGGGTAGCGGTTGGTACGTCAGAAAAACCGGACCGGGGTGGGCGTCGAGTGCGTCGTTCAGACGGATCCGATCCTCCTCTTTGTCCGGACGGGTGAACTCGTGCTTCTTGATCTTGCCGGCGAGGTAGTCGGTGACCGCCGCCGCGCCGACGATTCCCGTCTGCGACTGGCCGTCCATCACCAGTTGATAGATGTAGTAGGCCGGGCGCGGGTCCTGAACCAACCAGCCCTCATCCACCATGTGATCGAGGTTGCGTCGTGCCATCGCGTAGACGGCGTCATCACCGGGCACGGTCCCAACGGGGAGATCGATCTCGGCCTTGATGACGTGAAGAAACGTGTGGGGGTCGTCCGCGGCCAACTCCCGCGCCTCGGCACTGTTCAGCACGTCGTACGGAAGACTGGGTATCCGGTGGGCGAGGTCGGCACGGGGGCGGAGCCCGCGAAATGGCTTGACGATCATCGAGGTGAGGCTACTACGGCTTCGACATCGATTCCAGATCGACGACGATTCCCCTCGGGTGAGGTCTGAGGGCGGACCCGTCGAACGATGTCGCCCATTCCGAGGCCGTAAGCGGTTCGGCATGTTCCATCAACCCAAGCTGGTAGGCCAACCAACCGACCAGGGCCTCCGCCGTCCAGCCGGCCTCCCGAAGCTCCCGCAGGGTAATGCCCCCGTGACGCTTGGAGAGACGCCGGCCGTCGGGACCCAACAACAACGGCACGTGACCGAAGGTGGGCGATGGCTTGCCGAACGCGTCGAACAGGAGACACTGCCAGGCGGTGGAAGCCAACAGGTCATCGCCACGGATGACCTCGTCGATCTCCATGGCGATGTCGTCGACGACGACGGCCAGCTGGTAGGCGATCACCCCATCTGCCCGATGGATGACGAAGTCGCCCGGTTGCCGGTCGACGATCTGCGTTCCGTGGAAACGATCGACGAATGCCGGTCGGGCGTCGGCAGCTACGCGGAATCTCCATGCGTGACGGTCCCCCCGGGCAATCCGTGACTCGGAGACCTGAGGCGGAAGCTCGCGACAGGTCCCGGGGTAACGCCGGAGTTCATCGGGCTCCTGGGGCGCACTCGCGGCGGCCGCGATCTCCTTGCGGGTGCAGAAACAGGGGTAGAGATCCCCACGATCGTGGAGTCGGTCTGCGGCGGCGCGATAGAGATCGATCCGATCCGACTGGGTGTAGGGTCCGCGAGGTCCACCGACATCCGGTCCCTCGTCCCAGTCGATGCCGAGCCAGCGGAGATCTTCGAGCAGCTGCCGGGCCAGATCGGCGCGGGATCGTTGACGATCCAGATCCTCCATTCGCAGGATGAACCGTCCGCCACGGGAACGGATCGACGCCCACGCGAGTAACGCGCTGGATGCGTTCCCGAGATGCATCTCACCGGTTGGACTCGGGGCGTATCGTCCCGTGGGGAGCGTCATGCAGGCGGGAGCAGAAACATCTGGGTGAAGTAGACGGTCCCGTCCTTCCGAATGTGAACGCCGATCCCGCTGTGGGTAAACCGCTCATCGAGGATGTTCTTCCTGTGACCGGGGCTGTCCATCCAGGACTGGACCGCCGTCTCGATGGGATTCCGTGCGCCGAGACTCATCTGGATGTTCTCGGCCATCATGCGATACGAAATATCGGCCTCGTCCAGTCGATCTGCCGGGCGGTTGCCGTCGCGGTCGCGATGGGAGAAGTACCCGTGACGGGCCATGTCTTTACTGTGAGACGAGGCGACATCCCGCAGCCGGCTGTCTTCGGTCAGCGGTTCGAGGGCGTGCCGGTGACGGACCGCGTTGACGGCGTCGAGGGTCAACGTCGCGAGGGCTTCGACGTCATCGGGGACTTTCGAGGATTCGACCAGCAACATGACAAACACCAACGTCCCGTCGGCGGCGGTGTAGTCCGCGGCACCGGCCAGATCGAAACGCGGATCCATGGCGTCCTTCCAGCCACTGGCCTTGGTCCACTTGGCGATGATCGATGACGCCGGATCCTTGTAGCCTCGGGAGAGGTCGACCCGGGTCCGCAACTCCCCGAATAGACGAAGCCCGAGGGCGCGAATGTCCGGAGAGATCCCGTCCTTGACGCTCAGACGCTTCTTGTCAGGAAGTCCCGCAATCCGAGAAGCCCGGGCCATGGCCACCTGGTCCAGGATCGCCAGCCGCTCGCTGAGTTCGACACCGGCCTCGGCGCGGTATTCGTTCACCCCACCGAAGACCCGGTCCGCGGTCTGACCGGCGCCTGCCGCCGTTGTCAGACCCCACGCCAGCAGACACAGCAAGGAGCGACCGAGAAGTGACGAATAGCGGGACATGACGGCCATTCTCCCACACTCTTGCCGGGGCCGCAGGCCGGACCTAGGTTTACGACATGGCACGACGAGGCAGTAGTTTCGGCATGTTGATCCTGATTGTCACGGTCGCGATCGTCCTTCTCCTGGTCGCCAAGAACTGGGAATCGATCGCGCCGGTCGCCACCACCCTCGATGCGGCCGGCGATCGTCCGCGGGTCGACGATCACGGCCAGACGGGTGCCGGTGAAGCGTTACGCCAGGGGAACCTCCCCGGTCTCGGCGAGATGCGCCTGCAGACCGACGCCCATGCCGACGACGTCCAGGAAGCGCTCCAGCAGATCGACTGACCGATTCGCGTCTCGCTGCTAGAATCCTCGCGACACGGATCCCACATCCAATCCCGAGGAGAGCAGTCGCCATGTCCAACGGCAACTTCAAGGTTCCCGTCCCTGTCAACGAGCCGGTTCGCGAGTACCGTCCCGGCAGCCCCGAACGAGCCGCGCTGGAAGCGGAACTCAAGCGGATGACCGCCAAGTCGATCGATATCCCGGCCCGCATCGGCGGGCGGAAGGTGCGCACCGGTCGACTGGGGAAAGCCGTCATCCCTCACGATCACGGGCATCTGCTGGCGACCTGGCACAAGTGCCGCAAACCGGAAGTCGAACGTGCGATCCAGGCGGCGCTGGCCGCCCGAGAGAACTGGGCGAGGATGCCGTGGCGTCATCGCGCAGGGATCTTCCTCAAGGCCGCAGACCTCCTGGCAGGGCCCTATCGTCAGATCCTCAACGCGTCGACGATGCTGGGCCAATCGAAGACCTGTCATCAGGCAGAGATCGATGCGGCCTGTGAGCTGATCGACTTCTTCCGCTTCAACGTTCACTACATGCAGCAGATCTATGGCGAGCAGCCCGACTCGGCCCCCGGCCTCTGGAACTCTCTCGAGCATCGACCGCTCGAGGGTTTCGTCTTCGCCGTGACCCCCTTCAACTTTACGAGCATCGCCGGCAACCTACCGACGGCGCCTGCGTTGATGGGCAACACCGTCGTCTGGAAGCCCGCGTCGTCGTCGGTCTTCTCCGCTCACTTCATCATGAATCTGTTGGAAGAGGCGGGACTGCCGGCCGGCGTGATCAATCTGGTCCCCGGCTCCGGCGGAGACGTTGGCGACCCGTGTCTCAACAGCCCCGATCTTGCGGGGATCCACTTCACCGGCTCGACGGCGGTCTTCAAGGGGATGTGGTCGACGATCGGCAAGAACATCGATCGTTACAAGTACTACCCACGAATCGTCGGCGAAACCGGCGGCAAGGACTTCATCTTCGCCCACCGCTCGGCGGACCTCAAGGCGCTGGTAACGGCGTGTGTCCGGGGTGCGTTCGAATTCCAGGGGCAGAAGTGCTCCGCAGCGTCCCGGGTGTTTGTTCCGAAATCGCTCTATCCTCGATTCGAGAAGATGCTGCTTCGCGAGGTCGCCAAGATCAAGATGGGCGACCCGGCGGACTACCAGAACTTCATGGGTGCCGTGATCGACGGCCACGCATACGACAGCATCACCGGCTATATCCGTCACGCCAAGCGATCGCGGGATGCCAAGATCATTGCCGGTGGGAACTACAACAAGAGCAAGGGCTACTTCATCGAGCCGACGGTCGTCCTGACCCGCAAGGCCGACTTCAAGCTGCTACAGGAAGAGATCTTCGGCCCCGTGCTGACGGTCTACCCGTATCGCGATCAGGACCTCGACAAGACACTCAAGATCTGTGACGGCGGTTCACCTTACGCTCTGACGGGCGCGGTCTTTGCCCAGGATCGCGAGGCGATTGTCAAGATGGCCGACACGTTGACCCACGCGGCGGGTAACTTCTACATCAATGACAAGCCAACCGGGGCGGTGGTCGGGCAACAGCCTTTCGGGGGCGGACGCGCGTCGGGAACCAACGACAAGGCCGGAAGCTACCTGAACCTGGTTCGCTGGGTCAGTCCACGAACGATCAAGGAGACCTTCGACCCACCGAAGGAGTTCCCCTACCCCTACATGGACTAACGCGGCGGCTCACTGACCCAGAAGGTGGGCGGCGATTCTACGACGGTGGGGTGCCGTTCGGTGTTCGTACAGATAGATCCCCTGCCAGGTCCCCAGGGTCGGCCGACCGTCCCGGACCGGGATGGAGAGCCCCGTCGCCGTCAGCGCCGTCCGCACATGGGCCGGCATGTCGTCGGGCCCCTCACAGGTGTGTCGAAAGAGCGGGTCGCCCTCGGGCACCAGGCGGGCGAAGAACCGCTCCAGATCCCGTTGCACCTCCGGATCCGCGTTCTCCTGAATCAGGAGCGAGGCGGAGGTGTGCTGGAGATGGAGCGTGAGGAGTCCCGTCGGGATCCCCTGATCCCCCACCCAGCCGACGATCTCCTCGGTGATGTCGATTAGTCGCTTCCCGGGGGTTTCGATAATAAATTCTGTGGTTTGCTGTTGGATTTATAGCTCCAGATATGAAAATCAGATAATTATTGTAATTGGAAAGGGAATAACACTAAATTGCTTCATGCCATCGACGGGACAGATCCAGGATCCGCGCTCGTTTTTGGGTGATCGTTTCGACCTGCCGCCGCTACCGGCGGGAGATCTCCCCGCCGCCGCCCCTAATCTGGTCCCCCGATCCCTCAAGATCGTCAATTCAGCCTACTACGATCTCGCCCGCCCGATCGGAGAACTGCGACACGCCGCGGCCTACCTCGGTGCCGACGAGATGCAGCGGATCGGTCTGACGGTGGCCGTGATGGATCGCCTGACTCCCGACGACCCCGACGCGTTCCGCGACTTCTGGTATCACGCCTTCCACACCGCCCTGGCGGCACGACAGATCGCGCGACGGCACATGACCACCTGCGACCTGGAGGAGCTGCACATCGCCGCGTCGCTCCATGACATCGGCAAACTTGTCTACATGAAGTTCTTTCCCGATGCCTATCGACAACTGCAGGTTCATGCCGGGCAAAAGGGTCTGAGCCTCTGCGAAGCCGAGGCCTCCTTGACGATGCCGAGCCACGCGGACATGGGCACCGCCCTCTGTCGTCGGTGGAAACTACCGGGGTCGGTGTTGCGCGCATGCCTGAAACACGAACTGGAAGATCTCTCCGGCGGTCATCTGGACGATCAGCAGCAGTTGATCTGTCTGGCCAACTTGCTTTCCGGATTGTCAACCACGGAGATGACCGACGTCCGGAAGAACGAGATCCGTGAGGTCGCGCTGACCACGATGGGATGCAGTGAAGCCGAGTTCCTGCTGCTGATGGGGGAGTTGTACGAGATGCACCTGAAGGTTCAGCAGCTCACGGATGAACTCTAGCGACCTCCCAGTTCCGGATACCGAAAACAGTCCACCAGGTGATCGTTCACCATCCCTACCGACTGCATGTAGGCATAGAGGATGGTCGGACCGACGAAACGCATCCCCCGCGTCTTGAGATCCTTGCTGAGACTCTCTGCGAGTGGCGTCTTGGCCGGAACGTCTTTCGGTCGCCGACGACGGTGGATGATCGGTTGGCCGTCCACGAAGCCCCATAGGTACTTGCTGAAGGTGCCGAATTCGTCCCTTATTTTAAGAAACACACGCGCGTTGTCGATGGCCGACTCTAGCTTGGCCCGATTTCGGATGACGCCGGGGTCGGCCATCATCCGCTGGACGTCGGCCTTGCCGAACGCGGCCACCACCGCCGGATCGAACTGACGGAACTGCTCTCGGTAGCGATCCCGTTTGCGAAGGACCGTGATCCAACTGAGACCGGCCTGCGCCCCCTCGAGGATCAACATCTCGAATAGCTTTCGATCTCGGCGGATCGGTTTTCCCCACTCCTTGTCGTGGTAGGAAACGTAAAGAGGATCGTCCCCACACCACCAACAGCGCTTTCGTGTCTTGCGTGCCACCTGCATCTCTCCTGACTGTGAGGCTTTGTACCCTACCGGAACTGGTCTACCATCGGCGCCGGAGGACCGGCCCCCATGGAGCATCAAAACGTCTGTGAGTTACTTCGCGACCTCACGGACAGTTTCCCAACTCAGGCCGCTTTCCGCTACGCCAAAGATGAACAATGGGTTTCCGTTACGCGACGAGAATCCTACCGCGTCGCGCGAATCACGTCGCGAGCGCTGATCTCCCTCGGAGTCCAGGTCGGCGATCGGGTCGCCATCCTGGGCGAGACCTCCTACGAGTGGATGCTGGCCGACGTCGGGAACGTTCTCTGTGGCGGCGTGACCGTCGGGATCTACCCCTCCAACCTGCCCGAGGACTGTCGCTACATCCTGGAGCACAGCGATGCGGATCTGCTGTTTGTCGACGGGTCGGAGCAACTGGATAAGATCCGAGAGGTCCGCGGCCAGCTACCACGAATCCGCTGCATCGTCACCTTTGAAGGCGAGAGCATCCCTGAGGAACAGATCCTCTCGTTCGACGACTTCCTGGCTCTCGCCGAGGAAGTGACCGAGGAGACGCTGCAGGAACGATGGGGACAATTGACTCCCGACTCGTTGGCCACCATCGTCTACACGTCGGGAACCACCGGTGTGCCGAAGGGGGTGATGATCACCCACGACAATCTGTTGTTCACGACGTGGTCCGTCTCGCAACGTCTGAGTCTGGCGGGGAAGAACTACACGACGCTTCTGTTCCTACCGTTAGCCCATGTCTACGGTCGGTTGGTGGTCTGGTGGTGCCTACGGGACGGCACCGAGGTCGCCTTTTGCGACAACCTGGCCCGACTGCCGGAGGCGCTCCGAGAGGTGAGACCCCACTGGGTGCCCTGTGTCCCACGGGTCTACGAGAAGATCTACGACCGGATCACCGCGACTGCCGATGCCTGCGGGGGGATCCGCAAGACGCTCTTCTACTGGGCGATGGCGGTGGGGCATCAACGCAGTCGGCTGGAGCAAGCCGGTCAACCGATCCCGTTGGGACTGCGGCTGAAGAACGCCGTCGCCCACCGGATCGCGTTCAAGAAGATTCAGGATGTGTTCGGTGGACAGATGGTCTTCGGTGTCTCCGGTGCCGCGCCGTTGAATCAAACCCTGGCCGAGTTCTTTCACGCGGCCGGGGTGCTGATCCTGGAGGGGATCGGCATGACCGAGAACTCTTCGTTCAGCAATGTAAACACGAAGGTCGACAACCGATTCGGAACGGTGGGTCTGGCCGGACCCGGTATCGAAATCTCCATCGCCTCGGACGGGGAGGTGTTGTTCCGTGGCCGCAACGTGATGAAGGGCTACTTCAAGAACGACGAGGCGACGGCCGAGTCGATCGACGCCGACGGTTGGCTGCATTCCGGAGATATCGGCGAGATAGACGATGGCTACCTGACAATCACCGACCGAAAGAAGGACCTGATCGTCACCGCCGGTGGCAAGAACATCGCCCCGCAACGCATCGAGCGCATCCTCCGGACGTCGCCGTTTGTCAGTCACGCGGTCGCCTATGGCGATCGTCGGAAGTTCATCGTCGCCCTGATCACCCTGGAGCACTCGGCGGTCGAGAGCTGGGCCAAGGATCACGGGCATGACGGTGAGACCGTCGAGACCCTTTCCAACCACCCGGACCTGCGGCGTCGGGTCGAGGAGGAGATCCAGCGTCTCAACGAGCAGTTGGCCTCGTTCGAGACCGTCAAGCGAATCCACCTGATCGCCGACGATTTGTCCATCGAGAACGGCGAATTGACGCCTACGATGAAGGTCAAGCGTAAGGTGGTTTTCGAGCGATACGGGGATGCTCTCGCCGCGCTCTACGACAACGGCCCCGCCCCCGACTGACAGTTACGACATTGTAATCGCCGTCGCTTGAAAGCCCGTTCCCGGGGAACCTATCTTCTTTATGAGGTGATTCCAAACGGAAGACAGGGGACGGCATCGTGGACTACAAGATTCTGATCGTTGACGGCGATTCAAAGGCTGTCGACAGCATTCGTAAACCTCTGGTCGAGGCGGGTTACGAGGTTGTCAGCTGCGATACCGCGGCCGCTGCGCCAGCGATGTTGACGGAACACAAACCGCATCTGGTGATGATCGAAGCCGCCATCTGCGACGGTTCCGGAATACGCCTCTGTCGTGACCTGAACGCGACGGAAGAGGGCCTCACGACGCCGATGGTGTTGTTTGGAGGACTCGAGATCGCCGAACAGGCAGCCTCCCTCCCGGTCGGCGAATGTGGTTGGGACCAGTTGATCGACAAGAACGTCGATTCCGAACAGCTCGTCATCATCTGTCGCGAACTACTCGGAGACACCCGACCTCAGACGACGGAAGAACGAAACGCGGCGATCGATGCCGCCGCCGACGCCCTCGATGAGGCCGCGCCGGCCCCGGACGAGACTTCGTCGATCGCCGATCAGACCGATGCGGCACTCAATGGTGGCAAGACACTCCTACCGAGCGAAGAAGTCTCCTCGGCCATGGGTGCGTTAGAGTCGATCATCGACGACGGCACCGTGGACGAGGCCGAAGTGCCGGAGATTGTCGATGCCAAGAGCGGCGGTGATTTTTCCCACGTCTTGCAGGAGATGCAGCAGGAACCCGCCGGTGACCCGAAGTCGATTGACCTACCGCCGCTGCCTGCCGAAGAGCCTCAGTCCGATCTGGCCTCGGCCGAGGCTGAGCTGTCCGACGACGTCGGGCAGGATATCGACAGCCACCTGGAATCGCTGTTCAACGATGGGCTGCCCCCGGCCGAGGCACCGATCGAGCCGAGTCTGCCGCTCCCCGTCAGCGACGATGCGGAAGCCGAGACGATCTCTGCCGTCGAAGCCCAGCCGGTCATCGAGACGGAAGACGCGACCGTCACCGAACCGGCGGGCGCAACCGTCGTCGACCCCGTCGAGGAGACGGAGGCTAAACCGGCGCCGTGGTCCCCGGCTGCACAGGTCTCGTTCCCCGATCTCCCGGCTCGCAAACCCTCCCGTTCCTGGATGGTCGCCGCCGGTATCGGCTTCGTCGTCGTGTTCGGTGGCATCACGCTACTGATGATTGGCGGTGGCGGCGACGACAGCGGATCCGGCGGCAACACCGAAGTCGCCCAGGCGGGTACACTGGGCGAGATCAACATGATGCAAGCGCCGGAACCGATGAAGCCTCCGGCATTCCTGGAAGAGACCGAAACGCCGGAGCCAACCGAGACCGCCGCGGTCGAGGAGCCGAAACCGGCGCCCACGAAGAAACCGGTGAAGGTCGCCGAGAAACCGGTTCGAACCGTCGCGGCGGTGCAGCCGAAACCGGAACCCAGGAAACCCGAACCCAAGAAACCTGAGCCGAAGAAGCCGGAACCCAAACCGACGGTGGTCGAATCGAAGCCGGTGATTGCCGAGCCGATCAGAACCGAGCCGGTCAGAACCGAGCCCGTCGAGATCATCGCCACACCCGTTGTCGAAGCTCCCGCGGTGGTCGAAATCGAACCGGTGATCGAAGCCGAGCCGGAGGTTGCCAGCGTCCCGGAGCCCGAACCGTTCGTGGAGCCGGAACCCGAAATCGTTGAATCGCCCCCGGTGGTCGCAGAGCCGGTCCTCACGGAACCGATCCTGGTGAAGCGAGTCGATCCGGAGATCCCACCGCGATCCCTGAAACGGGGTCAGCGTGCCGTGATCGTGTTGAAGGTGCTGGTGGACGAGAACGGCCGTATCGGTCGCGTGCTGGTCGAAGAGGGGCAGAGCGGATCTCCGCTGGAAGCGGCAGCGATCAGTGCGGTCCTGCGATGGCGGTACGAGCCGGCAACCGAGGACGGGGTGTCCATCCGTTCATGGGCCCTGGCACGGTTCGTCTTCGAGCGTTAGTCGAAACGAAAGACGTAGCACGAGTAACCGATCCGTGCGATCGGCTCGTAGCGCTCCAACCAGTCGGTCTTGAACGCCGGGTTCTTTTGCTCGTGCAATCGGCCACGGATCAACTCGTGGGTATCGAACGCGTACAGACCGGGAGGCGGGTCCCCGAGCCATTCGGCGTCGGAGACCGGCACGCTACGGATTCCGTAGTGACCCGGTGCGACGTTCCGACCGTAGCGGAACTTGATGCGGTCCACCCCGTTGTCATCCATCCACCACTTGATTCGTTTTACGTCCTGCCCCCACGAGATGTTCGAGTCGTCCAGCCAACGATGCCCGCCCTCGGCACCGCCGGCGATCTCATTGAAGAACGCCAGTTGATCGGGTTGAACCCGTAACGTCCCGCCGGCGTACCACAACACCAGGAGCACTAACGCCACGCGCGATGGCCGTCCGCCGTTCCATCCCTTTGCCAGTCGCCCAACCGCGATGAAGAGTAGGGGGTAAATCGGCAAGAGATAACGAACTCCGATGTTGTCGGCCTTCCACGAAGTCACCAACAGGAACAGCAACACCGGGACCCACAAGAACGCCTCGTCTCTCAGCGAGATCCTTTTGAAGCGTCGATAGAGTGCCCCGGTTGCCAGCAGACCGAGCAACAGCGGCAGCGGTGTCTTGACGAGGAATGCGACCAGGAAGTAATTCCAGAAGCCGCCGGTGCTGAACTCTCCCATCAGGAAGTAGGAAAAGTTCGGGTCTCGATCGGCGTTGACCCGCGTCACCCCGTCAAGATAGGGCTCGAAGCTGAACGGAAAGAAATAACAGGCCTGAATGACCAGAGCCGCCAGAGCCAACGCCAGAGCCGCACCCAGCAATAGCTTCCCCGTGCGCTGCACCTTCTGCACCGCACAGAGACCCAGGAGAATCGCCAACACCGGCAACAAGATCAGACCCGAGAACTTCGTCGCCAGCGCCAGACCCAACGCAAGCCCGCCCAGGCTGGCGTGAAGAGTCGTGCCGTCTCGCTGCCAACGCCAGAAGTGGTAGAGCGCCATCGTCACGAAGACCGCCAGAGGTGCGTCGAACGTGACGAATCGCGAGTGGGCCAGAAGCGTCGGCGAAAAGACGCTCAACAGTAGGGATAACCAGCCTGCGGCGGGGCAGAACAGCTGGCGCGCCCAGACGAAGACGTAGCCCGACAACAGCAGCGACAACAAGACGACCGGTAGACGCCCCCAGAACAGCAGTCGGTCGGTGTCGTTGGTGTAGAGGAACCGAGCGCCAAACGCCCACTCGTCCTGTCGCGGTCCACGCCAGGCCGGGTCGTTGAGATTCAGCTGGGGCTCCAGAGCCAGGAGCGGCGTCGCCGCCAGCAGTTTCACGAACGGAGGGTGCTGCGAGTTAAGACGGAAGTCACCGGTCTTCAGATACGTGTAACCCGACGGAAGGTGGGTGTGCTCATCGTAGGTCGCGGTCAGGTCCAGGATTCCCGGAATGAGGATCGCAAACTGGATCGCCAACAGGAGACCGACGCCGAGACAGCGGAACCACGTCGTGTCAGTTTTGCTGTGTGACTGCAAGATGCCTCCGGCATCGTGCAGCATACGTCAACGTTGGTATCAGACCCAGAGGACGGCCGCAGGACGAATCCCTTCGTTAGCCCCGTCCGCATCCCTCAACTCGATCATGCCCTTGACGAGTAGTTGATACAGCGCGCGAAACAGATCCAGTTCGCGCAGGGGTGCTGTCCACAGGATCGACTTGATATTATTCTTGCCGTCCAGCATGCCCATCAGGAACCGCTCGCTAGGCTGAATCGCTTCGCTGGCCTGCTCCGGTGAGATGATCGCCACCGGCACCCGCGTAAGCTCCAGCGTTCCTTGTCGTGCGTCTTTCAGGAAGCTCGATTCCGCCTGCAAGACCAGATGACGGAGGTAGCTATCGCCTGGATGTCGTCGGTAGCAATCGCTGATTATGTCCAGTGCGCCGTAGTACTCCCCACGCTCGACCAGTTGCTCGTAGAGTCGAATCCTGGAACCAAGCTCCGAAACATGAGGTGCCTCGCTTGGCGGCTCGACGGGCGTCTCGACGGACGTCACGCCGGATAACAACTCTTCGGGTGTCGAAAACTGAATGTCGATGTCAATGGGTTCTTGATCATCGACAACGTCGGCAACTTCCGGGTTCACGATGGGCTCTTCGGCGACCGGGTCCACTGCGGGACAATCGACGGCCGGTTCCGGCGAATCCAACAACGTGTTGCCCCGAGTGCCCTCGTACTCCTCGCGGATCGAGACGACATTGCGCTGGAACAGCGTAAAAAGAAAACGGAGGACCAGGTATTCGGTCGCGTGGGCATGAAGCAGGATCTCGGCGATGCTGCGCTCTCCGTCGATGGTATCGAGGATCCGCGAAGCCATCCCGCTGGTCCGGATTTTTGCAGGCGTCTGCTGATCGGTCTGTTGCAGCACGATGGCGGAATGGGTGAAGACACCTCGAATCCGCTCCAACTCCTGGCGACGAAGGGTGCCCTTCTCGATGACCTCCTCAACCTCGAGATCGATGGCGATGGCGTGTCCCTCGATGTCGACGAATTCGTTGAATCGGAAGACGGCTTCGGTCCAATCGAACAGACCGTAGAGGCTCTCCTCGACCTTGGCGCGACACTCGTCGTCGAGCTCCTCGGTGGTCATCAGACCAAGTTCCGGCAGGATGATGCCGAGAGTCTGGCCGGACTCCTCCTGCATGGCCAGGCACTCCTTCAACTGCGCCGGCGTGATCTTGCCCCGAGAGATGAGAAACTGTCCCAGTAGTAGGGTGGGATCCTGCGTCGAGCAGGAGGCGATTCGCCCTTGCTCGAAGAGGATCTGTTTGCGAATCTTGTTTCGCTCTAGTTCCAGAACGCCTTGCTTCCGATTCCCATGCGCCCAGCGCAGGAGATCGGTGAGAGACATGGTCGAGATATTTCCATTGATCGCCATCCGATGCTCCTTGAACCCTAGTCCAAACGTAGATTTCTTATGAGAAGGGTCAAGTCGATACTACTTACAATAGTTATTCGTACTCGTGACGGGTTTCGGGGGTTCCCATGAGAGCAGTAGAGATCGGTGACGGGTTCGGCCTCGACAAGCTGCGGACCGTCCGGCGGTCGGCGGCGGCCGTAGGCCCGGGAGAGGTTCGGGTCGCCCTGCGACGGGCCTCCCTCAACTACCGAGACCTGTTGATGGTCCGCGGCCAGTACAACCCTCGCCAGCCACTTCCGTTGATTCCCTGCTCCGACGGTGTCGGTGAGATCGTCGAGATCGGCCGCGACGTCCAGCTTCACAAAAACGGCGACCGGGTGATGACGCTCTTCGCTCAGGGCTGGATCGACGGCGATCCCACACCGGAGCGGGTCGGACGAACCCTTGGCGGACCGTTGGACGGGACGCTCTGTCAGTCCATCGTGTTGCCGGAGCACGGGGTCGTGAAGACGCCGGACTACCTCACCGACGATGAGGCGGCGACACTGCCCTGTGCGGCGCTGACGGCCTGGAGTGCATTGACCGGATCCGATCCCTCCGTCAACGGCCGCACGATCGTTGTCGAGGGCACCGGAGGCGTCTCGCTCTTCGCGTTGCAGTTGGGCGTTCATCTGGGTGCCCGCGTGTGGGTCACCTCCAGCTCCGATGCAAAACTCGAGCGAGCCAGAGAGTTTGGGGCCAGCTACACCGTCAACTATCGAGAGCAGCCGGACTGGTCGAAGTTCGTGAAGGAGACCACCGACGGTCGCGGCGTCGATCAGGTCATCGAGGTCGGAGGTGCGGAGACCCTTCCGCAGGCGCTGCGGAGTGTGCGGATGGGTGGCACGATCAGCCTGATCGGAAACCTGACCGGGCTTGTGACGGAGCTGAACCTGGCACCGATCCTGATGCGTCAGGTCCGGGTGCAGGGGATCTTCGTCGGGCATCGAGCACAGTTTGTCGCGATGAACCGCACCCTGGAGGAGGCCCAGCTACGACCGGTCGTCGATCGAACGTTCTCGTTGAACGACTGCGTTGCCGCTTTCGAGCACATGGCGGCCGGACGGCACTTCGGCAAGATCACCGTCGATCTCTCGGACAAGCCATGAACTGGCGGCGGTTCCTGCGTATCGCCGGGGTTCTGGTGTTGGTCGTGCTTCTGGTGGTCGCGGGCTTGTTCCTCTGGCTGCGTGGTCGCGTCCACGGCAGTCTTCCCCAACTGGATGGTTCGTTGGAGGCGGTCGGAATCTCGCAGCCGGTTCAGGTCGACCGAGATGCTGCGGGGGTCCCGACGATCCGAGCGGTTGATCGAGTTGACGCGATGGGCGCTCTGGGATTCGTGCACGGTCAGGATCGGTTCTTTCAGATGGACCTCCAGCGCCGACAGGCGGCGGGGGAGTTGGCAGAACTGATCGGCGCCGCCGCCGTCGATGCCGATCGCCAATCACGCTTTCATCGTTTTCGCAGCCGGGCCCGGGAACGGGTTGCGGAACTCCCCGAGGTACATCGGCAGGTATTACTGGCGTACACCGACGGGGTGAACAGCGGACTGCAGCGACTGGGTCCACCGCCGCCCGAGTATCTTCTGTTGCGTCAGACCCCACGACCCTGGCAACCGGAGGACTCGTTCCTGACGCTGTACGCGATGTACTTCCAGCTACAGGGGAGTCGTGGAAGCATCGAACGACAGCGTGACCTGCTGCGAACGGAACTCCCGTTACCGTTGGCGGAGTTTCTTCTTCCGGTCGGCACCGCATGGGATGCGGCTCTCGACGACAGCGCCGTGGTCATCGCCGAGATTCCGCCGGCGTCGGTCTTCGACCTGCGGCAGCCGGGCTACGTTCGACATGATCGAAGCCCCGGCACGAAGGCAACCGATGAGTTTGAGCTGCCCGCCGCGCTTGGCAGCAACGCCTTCGCGGTATCAGACCAGGTCGGAGCCGACGGCCACGCGTGGCTGGCCGGCGACATGCATCTTGGCCACTCGATGCCCAACATCTGGTACCGGACCGTCCTGGAGTACGACGATCCCGAACCCCGTCGTGTGGCAGGCGTGACCCTTCCCGGTGTGCCGGCCATCGTCGCGGGTTCCAATGGCGACGTCGCGTGGGCCTTCACCAATAGCCAGGGCGACTGGCTGGACATCGTGAAGATCGAGTTCGCCACCGATGATCGTGATCGGTATCGGGCCGGGGACAAGTTCGAAGATGTCGAGTCCTTCGACGAGGTCATCACGGTTCACGATGGTGAGCCGGTCACGTTGACGGTGCGAGAGACCCGTTGGGGCCCGATCCTTCGTCAGGATGAAGGCGGCGTCGGCGAGGCGATCCACTGGATGGCCCACCAACCGCAAGGCGCCAATCTGCAACTGATCGAAATGGCTTCGGCTCGTGACCTGGACCAGGCACTGGCTGTCGCGAACCGTTGCGGGATCCCGGCCCAGAACCTCAACGTCGTCGATCGGTCCGGTCGCGCGGGTTGGGCGATCGCCGGACCGATTCCACGGAGGGTCGGTGGGTTGGACGGTGTCACCCCACGGTTCTGGTCGCCGGACGGGCCCCGCTGGGACGGGATCCTCGGTGAGGACGAAGCACCAAGCTGGGTCGATCCGCCCGGTGGCAGGATCTGGACCGCCAACAATCGGGTGATCGGTGGAGAGTCGCTGCAGAAGATCGGCGACGAGTTTCTGGTTGTCGGTGCCCGTGCCGCACAGATCCGTGACGGGCTTCGAGCGCGAGCGGTGGTCGGGGCAAAGGACCTCCTTGCGATCCAACTGGACGATCGCGCCCTGTTCCTGGATCGTTGGCGAACGCTGCTGCTGGACCTCCTGAATGACGCCGCCGTCACGGGCCACCCACAACGAGAAGAGTTCCGCCGCTGGGTGAAGGATGACTGGAGCGGTCACGCGTCCATCGACTCCGTCGGCTTCCGACTCGTACGGGCCTATCGTCTGTTCCTGGCCGATCGGGTCTTCGACCCCATCGTCGCCGCCTGTCTTGCCGTCGATCCGGACTTCTCACTGACCGGCATCAGCCAGTGGGAGGGTCCCCTGTGGGCCCTCGTCACCGAGCGTCCGGTCCATCTCCTGGATCCGACCTACGAGAGCTGGAACGATGCGCTACTTGCCGGCGTCGACGCCGCCATCGAGGGGCTCCTGACCGACGAGAACGAAACACTCGCCGACAAGAGCTGGGGGCAGCGAAACCGGGTTCGCTTCCGGCACCCGATCTCTCGCGCCGTTCCTCAACTTGCAGACTGGCTGGATATGCCAATCGAGTCACTCCCCGGCGGAGGCCACATGCCCCGGGTCCAGTCGATCGGCTTCGGCGCATCCCAACGGTTCGTGGTCTCGCCGGGACGCGAAGAAGAGGGCTACTTCCACATGCCTGGCGGCCAGAGCGGTCATCCGTCCTCGCCGTTCTATCGTGAAGGACATCGTGACTGGGCAGAGGGGAGACCATCGGCGTTTCTTCCCGGTGACACACAACATTCGCTGGAACTCATCCCGACAAACGTGATCCCGTAACAGGAGCCTTGTTCATGGAATATCGTCGTCTTGGTCGGTCCGGTCTCAAGGTCAGTGCTCTCTCGTTCGGATCGTGGGTCACGTTCTCGTTTCAGGTCGATCGAAAGGCGGCCACCGAGCTGCTTACCTGCGCTTACGACGCCGGCGTCAACTTCTTCGACAACGCCGAGGTCTACGCCGCCGGCGAGTCGGAACGGATCATGGGTCAGGTTCTCGCCGACCTCGGTTGGTCTCGGGATACGTTCTGCGTTTCCAGCAAGGTCTACTGGGGTGGTGATCTGCCGACCCAGCGTGGACTCCACCGCAAGCATGTCGTCGAGGCGTGTCACGGTGCGCTGCGTCGTCTTCAGGTCGATCATCTCGATCTGTTCTTCTGTCACCGCCCGGACCTCGAGACACCGATCGAGGAGACCGTCCGCGCGATGGATGATTTGATCCGGCAGGGCAAGGTGCTCTACTGGGGCACCTCCGAATGGTCGGCGCAGCAGATCCAGGAAGCGCACGGTTGTGCGCGGGCTCTGGGCTGTCATCCACCCACCATGGAGCAACCGCAGTACAACATGTTGCATCGCGATCGGGTCGAGCGTGAGTACCACCGACTCTACGACGGTGTTGGACTCGGGACCACGATCTGGTCGCCGCTGGCGTCCGGAATCCTCACCGGAAAGTATGCCGCGGGAATTCCCGACGACTCACGGATGGCGCTGCCGGACTACCAGTGGTTGCGGGAGCAACTGGAAACGGAAGAGGGGCGACGTAAGATCCAGACCGCGATCGATCTGAATCCGATCGCGAACGATCTCGGCATCTCGATGCCCCAATTGGCCATCGCGTGGTGTCTCAGGAATCCCAACGTCAGCACCGTCATCCTGGGGGCGTCCAGGGTGGAGCAGCTGCGTCACAATCTCCAGACGCTGGAGATCGTGGACAAACTAGACGACGAAGTCATGGACCGAGTGGAAACGGTCCTGAAGAATCGACCCACGCTACCCGAGCAGTTCTAGGAGTCTGTCGCGCGGGCGGGTACCCACTGGTCGAGGGCCCGCTTCAGGTCTGAGATGCGAGCGGGCTTCGAGATGTAGTCATCCATGCCTGCATCGAGACACCGCTCGCGGTCACCCTTCATGGCGTTGGCGGTCAGCGCCACCACCGGTGTATGTCGGCCCGCTGTCGCCTCTTCGATTCGAATGACACGGGTCGCCTCGAATCCGTCGGTTCCTGGCATCTGACAGTCCATGAAGACGATGTCGTAGTGGGCCTGTCGCATGGCGGCGATCGCCTGTTCCCCGTCATGGGCCTCGACGCAATCGCAGTTGAGGGTCCCCAGCATCGACAGGGCGACCTTGCGATTGATCGGGTTGTCCTCGACGACCAGAACTCGTGTCGGCTCCAGACTCATCGGGCTACCTCGTCGGTCCGTTTTGCCGCCGGTACGACGGACAGGTGTCGCTCCAGCAAGAGCGACCCCACTGCCAGCGGTAGGGCCATCACGGCAATACCAAACCAGAGTGTATCAGGGCCATATCGCTGATACACCTGGGTACCGATGATCGGAGCGAAGACGAACGCCGATGCAAATGCGGAGACATAGAGACCCATGTATCGACCCTGATGGGTTCGTCCCGCGCGCTCCGCGACCAGGGCATTGATGTAGGGCAGACAGATCATCTCACCGAGTGTCCAGACCAAAACCGTGAAGAGAATATAGGGTCGCGAACCGCTAAAAGGCATCAACCCGAAACCGATGCAGATCAGGGCGGCACCGAAGGCGATCACCCGCATCTTTCGGAACCGATTGAGCCACAACATCAACAACATCTCGAAGATGGCGATCACCACGGCGTTCAGCGCGAAAACCGCACCGATCATATCTTCGCGGAACCCACGGATCTCCTTCAGATAGAGCGGGAACGTGCTGGTAATCTGAAAGAAGATGCTGGCGATCCCGACCACGATCAGGAGCAACGCCAGGAACGGTCCGTCGGTCCACGGAGAGATGGAGTTCGGATCCGGTTGCGCCCGATCCTCCGCGTGCACGCGGGGCCCCGCCAGGAAGATATGGAGCACGATCGCAGCGACCCAGCAGGTGATCGCGTCAACGATGAAGAGCCAGTGGTAGCTGTAGAGCGCGATCAACCCACCGACCGCCGGTCCGATACTGACACCGATATTGGCGGCCAGTCGCAACAGGGCGAAACTGCGGGCCGTGGCGTCTTCCGGCGCGAACCGGGCGAAGCAGGCCATCACGGCGGGACGAAATGCCTCGGCCACCGCGCTGACGAAAAAGACCGCGATGGTGATGGCCCAGAGATCGTCCAACTGACTCAGGATCAGATAGCCCACACCACTGATCGTCAGGCTGAGGAACATCGTCCTGCGGGCGCCGATCCGATCCGCCAGCTGCCCACCGACGAAGGAGCCGATGATCGAACCAAGACCGTAGGTGCCGATGATCTGGCCTGTCACGCCGATGCTGAACTCTCGTTGCGTCGTCAGATAGAGCGAGAGAAACGGAAGGACCATCGTGCCGGCCCGATGGATCATCGTCGCGGCGGCGAGCAGCCATAATTCGCGGGGTAGACCGCGATAGGCCTCGCGATAGAGGCGGCGGACGCGGGCAATCATCTCTGGAAGTCGTTCAGCCCGCGGCGCAGCGGTTGGGGCCGGCCTCGAGATCCAGGGGTGACGCGTCACCCAGCTCGAGCCGCCCCTCGTTGATCCCGATAATCGTCTCGAAGTTGCCCGGCTTGCCCTGCAGGCTATCGACCACCCGGCCCACGAAGGCCTCCTGATCGAGAGTGAGTAACGGCAGCTCGCTGCGAAGCTCGCGGAGGGTCGTCGCCACCGGAATCCCGTCGAAGAGAATCTCACCGGCGTGGTGGGTGGGAAGGATGGTCACCGTCTCGGCCAGCTGCAGGATCCGCTCCGTGAGAGAGCCGTACAGCATCTCGGCACCACGCCGGGCACCGGCGTCGCCCTTCTCGAGGTCCGGACGTCCAACGGCCCCGACAAACACCGTGTCACCGCTGAGTAGCCAGTCGTCTCCCACCTGATAGCAGGTGCTTTCCCCCGTGTGGCCCGGTGTACGAATGGCACGAACGGATACCGACCCCACGCTGAGAAGATCCTCATCGTCGATCGGCTGGTAGTCGAACGTCACACGATCGTTTCTGGGGAGACAGAGCGCCGCTCCGGTGGTGTCCGCAAGCGCCCGCGCACGAGAGATGTGGTCGGCGTGGACGTGGGTCTCCACGACCTGCGTGATCCGTGCACCCATTTCATCCGCCAACTCGACGTAGACGCCGGCGTCGATACAGGGATCAACGACGATCACCTCTTCACCGTCGGCGATCATGTAACTAAGACAGCCCTTCCCGTTGCGACGGATCTGGATCAATCGAAACGGTGTATCGACGACGGTCGCCCGGCTCCAGGCCTCGCTCCACCCGCGCATCCCACCTTGAAGACTGAACGCCTCGAATCCAATGGATCGCAGCACGGCAGCAGCCTGCAAGGACATGATGCCGGCACGACAGACCGTGACGAGCGGGCGATCGCGGGGCAACGCCTTGGCTGCCTGGACGAGACCGCTGGGGTCCTGAAGACGCAGCGCGTTGTAGACCGGAAGATTTCGGCTACCGGCGATATGCCAGGCCTCGTGCTCCGCGGCCTCGCGGATGTCGACGATCTCCAGTCGGTCCTCGTCTTCGAGGCGACGTTTCAGCTCGTCGAGAGCGATCTCTTCCATGCCACCATCCCTCCGGCGATCACGAGGTGCAGACCCTCAGCATAACCGGACCGGACGTCAGTGCAAGAGATCTACCGCCGGGCTCGTGGGAGCCCGCAGCGTTCGCAGGAACTCCAGCAATTCTTCGGTCTGCCGATCGCTCAGCGCGACGAACGCATCTCGCTGGTCCGCGGCCTCACCGCCGTGGGCCATGATCGCCTCGGTCAGCGTCGTGGCACGACCATCGTGGAGGTAGGGCGCCGAATCCCGAACACCCCACAGACGGGCGGTCGTGAATTCGCTCCGAGTCTGCTCGTCGGCACCGTGGAACGACTCGGCCATGTCCGGGCCCAGGTCGTGACGTTTCATATCGGCAAACAGGGGAACCTCGATCCCACCCAGTCGGCTTCGGTCGAAGCGCGCCGGCTTGCGGGTCAGATCGATCTCGTAGAAGACGTTGGCGGAGGGATCGGTCGGAACCTCGGGGAAGCGCAGACTCAGGTTGCGCGAACGGGTGTGCAGGGTCGGGATGTGACAGTCGACACAACCGATCTCGTCAAAGTGCTTGGCTCCGTTCTTGCCCTCTTGTCCCTGGGCCTCGACGACCGGTCGCTCGAGGGCCGCGAGGAAGACGCTGAGTACCGAAAGATCGCCACGGGTGATCTCGTCAAAGACCCCATCCCCGTCGGCGTCGACTCCGTCGCCCACCGCCTCCGACGGCTGCATGCCGAAGTGGAACTGCATGGCCCCGATGTCGAAATCGCGGATGGAGAAGTTCTCGCCCTTGCGGCCGAACGGTCGAATCACCAGGTCGGCGTTGACTCCCTCGATCTCTTCCTCGTCGAACTTATTGCCATCCCAGGTAATCCGGCCAAACGAGACGCCTTTCGTTATCAGGTCAACCGGGATGTTGGGTTGGCTCACCGCCTGCGCCTTCAGCGCCTGCAGGTCGGCGGTCATCTCGCTGGCCACCAACTCGAGGCCACCGACGCCGAACAGGAACGGCGGGTTGGCGAAGCGACCGTTGAATCCGGCGGTGCCGTCGAAATCGTCCAGGTCCGCCGGGTCGATGGAGGTCGGCATGATGATGGCGTTGGAGTTGGAGCCGCCGGCGCCACCGAGGCCGAGTTCTGCGGGGATCTCGGATCCACGGACGATGGTGTGACACTCGAAACAAGTCTGAGCATCGAGGCCGTTGATACGGAGGAAGGTGCCGTTGCCCTGGAGCGTCGGACGCCCACCGGGCGAGACGGTGTCGTTCAGGTTGAGGGGCCCGTCGCCATAACCGTCCAGTGTGTTGAACGGTGTCGTGAACATCGTCAGGCCCGCCGAGCGCAGTTCATCGAGGCTCAGAAGGTCGTCTGCGACGTCGTCGTGGGTCGGTCGGTCGGCAGGCAGATTGGGAATCTCGCCTACCTGGGCGGCAGCCACACCGACCAGCAGGAACGAAACAGCGACCGAACCCAGTAAACGTAGTGCTCTCGTATCCATGACCATGGCCCTCCCACCGGTAAGATCTCCCAATAAGGTACGTAAAAGCGTCCCCCTGACAACGGGGATTCTGGGTGAGGGATATCCCGCACAACCGGATTTTATGGACCTTCTGTGGGTCAGGGGCGCCCATCGGCGATTTCGCCCTCGCCGTGGGCCACGATCAGGGTGATACACGAGTCGCCAGAGATGTTGACGGAGGTGCGTAGCATGTCCAGGACCCGATCGACGGTCCAGATCAACCCGGTGTACTCGATCGGTAGCCCGACCGCGTGGAGGATGATCACCATCATCACCAGGCCCGCATGAGGGATGCCGGCCGCACCAATGCTGATGGTCAGGCCCAGGAAGACCACCATCAGCTGTTGGCCGATGGTCAGCGAGAAGTTGGGGTCGACGCCGGCGTGGACCTGGGCGATGAAGAGGACCGTGACGATTTCGTAGAGCGCGGTTCCGTCCATGTTGACGGTGGCACCGATCGGTAAGACAAAGCTGGCGATCCGATTGGAGATGCCCGCTCCCTTCTCGGCGCGCTCCATTGTCACGCCCAACGTGCCGCTGCTGCTGGCCGACGAGAAACCGGTCACGAGGGCCGGCATCATCTTCGAGAGGAAGCGGTAGGGATTGCGTCGGGTCATCACCCAGACCAGGATCGGTAGCGTTACCAGCATGTGGGTGAACAGTGCCAGGAATACGGTGAGGACGTAAGGCAGCATGGCGCGCAACGCATCCAGACCGACGATGGCCAACATGCGCGCGATCAGGCCGGCAATGCCGATGGGCGCCAATGCGATGACAAAGCCCACCATCTTCATCATCACTTCACTACCGGCTTTGATGAACCGGGTCATCGTCTCTCGCTGCTCATCGCCGATCTTGAGAATAAACACGCCGAAGAGGATGGCGAAGAAGATGACACCGACCAGTTCGGTTCGTGCGGCGGCATCGATGACGTTGGACGGAACGATGTTGACCAGGACATCCCAGAAGGTCTGCGGCACACCGCTCGTGTCCACCGGATCGTGTGGCATGGCCAGGCTCAAGTTGGCCCCGGGTCGAAGGGTGTTGACCCACAGCAGGCCGGAGACGCAGGCGATCAGGCTGGTCAGGATGTAGAGACCGAACGTTCGCGTACCGATGCGCCCCAACCGCGAGGCGTCACCCATTCCAATAAGACCGCTGACGAGTGTGAAGAAGACCAGCGGGACCACGACCATCTTGAGCAGGTTCAGAAAGATTCGCGCGATGCCGTCGAAGGACTGATAGAGGAAGGTGTGCTTGACAACTTCCTCGGGGTAGGCCTGATTGGCATACCAGCCGGCGAGGATCCCGACGCCGATCCCGATCAGGATCCACCAGTGCAGCTTCAGTTTGGGCATTTTGGCACCTCGTCGGTTGCGGGCCAACCGACCTTATCTCAATCCGGTGCCGGAGGGTAACAGGAACTGTTGTGAGACTAGCGCAGCTGACGCTTGCGCGAGAAGATCAGTGTCCGAAGGTCGACACGACGACGGAACCGTTCGTTTCGGATCAGACGCCACCAGGCCTTGAAGCGCGCCATCTTCCCGGTGCCGTGCAAATGCTGGATGCTGTTCTGCACCATCTCCTCGGCGTCGTCGTTGTAGGGATACGAGTACGCCGGCGCCTCCAGGGAGTTGGCGTCGAATGAGACGAATCGCTGGCGAGACATTTCGCGGAGTCCCGGTGTTCCGTGGTTCTGACCGATTCCGCTTCGTCGATAGCCGGACCAGGTGGCGCTGGGTTCGCCGTAGGAATAGAGCAGGTCGTTGATCGTCACGACACCGGCCTGCAGCCCCACCATCATTCGCTCCGCCTGATGGGAGGAGCTCGTCCAGCCACTGGCCGCCAACGCGTACTGACTTTCGTTTGCCAGAAGAATGGCCCGCTCGAGACTCTCGACAACGACAATCGGCAGGACCGGACCGAGGGTCTCTTCCTGCATCAAACGGCAGTCGTTGGGAACGTCCGTCAGGATCGTCGGCGGATAGAAGCTTCCGGGACCGTGGGGGATCTCACCGCCGTGCATACACTGGGCGCCCTGGTTGACGGCGTCCTGAACCTGTTGGTGGACCCGAGTCCGATCGGCTTCCGACTGCATCGGACCCATGTCGATGCCGTCGTCGACCGCACTGCCCACTTGAAGCTGTTGGACGTGATGCAACGCGCGTTCGATGAATTTGGTGGCGACCCGTTCTTCGACGTAGACCCGCTCGACGGATCCGCAACTCTGACCACAGTTGGCGAACGCGCCCCAGACGATGCCTCGCGCCGCCCGCTCGATGTCGGCATCGCCGGCGACGATCGTTGGATGTTTTCCACCCAGGCTCAGGACGACGGGTCGAGGAGAGCAACCGGCCGTCGCCATCACACTCTGTCCGGTCTCCAGGCCACCGGTGACGAATACCTTATCGATACGCGGATGGGCGACGAGGTGCAGCGTGTCCTCGGGGACCGCCGGAACCACGTTGACGATTCCGCGCGGAAAACCTGCCTCCGCACAGAGTCGACCGATCTCGATTCCCGACAACGGCGTGTGCTCTGAGGGTTTCAGGACCACGGCGTTGCCCATGGCCAGCGCCGCGGCGACCTGAATCAGCGGTGTGGCGAACGGCATGGCCCGCGGCGTGACGAGCGCCACGACACCGATGGCGTCATAGAGGTAGTGGGCCCGCTTGTGGGCGTAGTACGGGTGACGCGGTTCGACGGCCAGACCGGCGTGGAATCGCTCGGCATGGAAGATGATGAACTTAAGGTGATCCAGCGCGGGGAGGATCTCCATCGCCAGCGCTTCGTGTTTCGGTTTTCCCTGTTCGTGGGCGATGATCTCTGCCAGACGATCGGCGTGATGACGGATCAAGACCGACAGTCGTCGAAGGAGCGAACCCCGTTCCTCGTAGGCGGTACTCCGCCAGAGAGGGTAGGCACGCCCCGCGGCCTCGACGGCCTGCAACACATCCTCCGGACCGGCCAGGGCGACGTTACAAAACGGCTCCCCGGTGGACGGATCGACCAGGACCTGAATCGCACCGGTGCCCCCGGCCTGCTGGCCGTCTACGAATGGACGAACGGCATCCGCGACCTCTTCGGTTCCGGTGACTTCGGCGAGGGCCGCCTGAATATCCCGGGCGAGGGTCCTCTCAAGGTCTGTATCGAGCACGACGGGAATATAAGTCCCTGCCACCGGCGGAAACCACCTCCCAGATAGGGCGTTTTTGGGCGTTCACGGGCGGAGGGACCGTTATACTGGCTTCCACGCGGGATTTTCATTGGCTGGAGCGACCATGAACAAGCTGGAAGGACTGAAAGCGTGGACGACCGTCGTCGCGGATACGGGGGACATCGACTCGATCGCCCGCTATCGCCCACAGGACGCCACGACCAACCCATCGCTGCTCTACAAGGCGGCCCAGATCGAGGCCTACCGGGATCTGGTCGACGAGGCGGTTCGCTGGGGAGAGAGTCAGGCCGGCGTCGATCGACTCGACGCGACGATGGACCGACTGGCGGTCAACTTCGGTCACAAGATCCTCCAGCTGATTCCGGGCCGAGTCTCCACCGAGGTTGATGCACGCCTTTCCTTCGATACCGAGGCGACGATCGCCAGGGCCCACCGGTTGATCGACCTCTATAAGGATGCCGGCATCGAACGCGAACGCGTGTTGATCAAGATCGCCTCGACCTGGGAAGGGATCCGAGCGGCAGACCAACTCGAGAACGAGGGCATCCACTGCAATTTGACGCTGTTGTTCGGTTTCGGTCAGGCCGTGGCCTGCGGAGAAGCCGGCGTCACGCTGATCAGTCCGTTTGTCGGCCGGATATACGACTGGTATCGGAAGGCGCAAGGTGTCGACGATATTCCGTTGGAGGACGACCCCGGCGTCGGGTCGGTACGCACCATCTACGAGTATTTCAAACACTTCGGTTACAAGACCGAGGTGATGGGTGCCAGTTTCCGTAAGAGCGGTCAGATCCTCGAGTTGGCCGGCTGCGACCTGTTGACCATCGCGCCCTCGTTACTGGACGAGCTTCAGGCGGCCGAGGGCGAGGTCCCGCAAAAGCTCGGCGGCCAGGAGGTCTCCGACCCCAGCCCCGATCGGATCGCGATGGACGAACAGATGTTCCGCTGGATGCTCAACGAAGACGCGATGGCGACCGAGAAACTCGCGGAGGGCATCCGCAACTTCGCGGCGGATCTTACGAAGCTGCGTCAGCTTCTTGCAGAGCGGACCGGCGTCCAGGCCTAGGACGGGACGTTGATCCGTCTGCTACTGATTCTCTTGCTCGTCGCGACGCCCGCGTGGTCGGCTCCCGATGAGAAAGACGACGAAGCCGAAGGCAAGAAGAAGAAACGGAAGAAGACGATCACCGAGACGGTCGTCGTCTCGGCCTCGGCGACGACCCAGGCGTTGCTCGATTCACCGACCGCCGTCTCCGTGATCGATGGCGAAGCCCTCGAGACCGGTAGCGGCGAGCAACTGACAGATCATCTTCGTCGGGTTCCGGGCATCAACGTCGTTCAGTTCAGCTCCCGCGACGTCAACATCTCGTCCCGGGGTGCAACCGGCGGGATCAACAACTCGACCTTGGCGTTGGCCGACGGGCGCTCGATCTATCAGGACTTTCTCGGCTTCATCCTCTGGGAATTTGCACCGACGGACTTCTCACTGGTCGATCGCGTCGAGGTCGTCCGGGGTCCCTCGTCGTCGTTGTGGGGCGCCAATGCGGTCGGTGGCCTCGTTCACATCATCACCAAGTCTCCGGCGGAGACCCTCGGCGGCCGCCTCTCGATCACCTCGGGCAGCTACGCCTCCCGCAGGATCGACGCACAACACAGTTTTCTGGTCGGTGACTGGGCGTTGCGCATAAAGGGCAGTTTCTTCGAGGCCGACGCGTTCCGTCGGCCACAGACGATCACCAACCTGTTCGGTGAGGTGGTCGATCCCGACCTCGGTCTGATCGAGGACGGGTTCCGCGACTCCGGTACCGATCAACCGTCCCTGGATCTGCGCGCCGACTGGGAGAGCGAGTCCGGGGCCCGCTGGATCCTGCAGGGCGGCTGGGGTCGCACCCGTGGCTGGATCGCGACGGGGCTGGGTCCGTTCGATATCGACCCCGGCACTTCCAACTCGTACGTCCAGGGCCGCTATCAGTACGGACCCTACGAGGCACAGATCGATGCGTCGTGGTTTGACGGCGGGGCCCTCAACCTGATCAACGCGATCCCGTTCGGCTTTCGATCCGGGAAGGTGCATTCCGCGTTCCGCGGAAAGACGCTGCTCGGGAGCCGTGGCATCCTCGCCTGGGGTAGCGAGGTGCAACGAACTCGCTACGAACTGAGCATCGCGCCGGATGGAAAGGTGCGGACCCAGTTCAGCATCTTCGCGGAGACGGATCTCAGGCTTCACGACAGGGTGTGGCTCGACGCCGGCGCCCGAATCGATCATTTCACCGAGACCATCGGCACGGTCCTCTCGCCGCGAGCCGCGCTGCGGTTCAAACCGAACGAGACCCAGACGATTCGATTGGCGTGGGGTCAGGCGTTCCGCTCTCCGTCGGTGATCGAGAGCGACCTGTTGGTGCCGACGATTCCCGTCGCGATCATCGACTGGGCGGAGCTCGATGCCGAGGTCATCGATCCCAACTTGTTCCCGTTCGGCTTCTTCGAACCGATCGCTGCGGTCGTCTGCCAGTCGCAACCCGACAATTGCGGTGCACCGCCCGGTGAGGTTCCGGACTATATCGCCGTGACATCGGCACTCGGCTCGCGAGAGTTGAAGGAAGAATCGACGCGCTCGATCGAGATCGGCTATGCAGCACAGCTAGGAGACTTCGATCTCTCGGCGGCGGTCTATCGGACGAACTCCGAGGAGGGGATCGACTTTCCGCAGAAGGGCAGCTACGGCCTGGGGGTGGACGGCCTGTTCGGGACCCTGGACGATGTCATCCTGCCAACCGATCCCGACGGCAACGGCATTGACGAAGCACCGGCGGTCGATGTCTGTCCGTATCTCAATGCGTTGCCACCGTTCAATCAACTCTGCCCGCAGTTCGGAGCGGTAACCTACAACGAAGCCCTGTCGATCCTGCTCGATGGTGAGATCCCGTCTCTGTTCCAGTACGACAATGGTGCGACGGCACGAAACTGGGGAATCGAACTCGGAACCCACTGGAACGGACCGAACGGACTCTCGTTGGGGTTGAACTATTCCTGGCAGAGTATCCCGCGCGCAGACGGGATCCCGATGGATCGTCGGATCGACACGGTGATCGCCGAGGACGCAGCGGGAATGGATCTGGATGGCGACGGTCTCGTCGCTGATACTGCATCGTTTGTCAACATCCCTGCCGAGAACAGGATCGCGTTCTCTGCGCGACTTGACCGAGCACAGTGGTACACGTCGCTAAACATCGATCATGTCGGTGAGACGTTCTGGCAGGATGTCTTGACGTCGGACTTCTGGGGCTATGTTCCCGACTACACACTGGTCGGGCTCAAGGGTGGCTACCGATTCCGACGATCTCCGCTGGAGATCACCGCACAGGTCAGCAACCTCCTCGACGACGACATCCAACAGCATATTTTCGGCGATATCGTGGATCGTCGGGCCTCGATCGCCCTGCATTACGCGTGGGGTGGCGTGGCCGAAACCAGTCAGGGGAAATGACCGTACATTCCGGGGACGCTTGTTTGGGGGGAACCTGCCATGAACCTGAATCGAAGACTGACCACCACGCTTCTATGCTGCCTCGGGTTGCTATTCGGTATCGGCGCGATCATCGCCGCACCGATCGAGGTGCAACGACAACAGCTTTCCGAGGAGATCCGTTTCACCTTGCAGGTACACGAGCCGGCTTCGGGTGAGTCGCTCCTCATCCTCACCGATTCGTTCTTCGGTGGAACGTTCTGGGATCTTCGATCCTACGAGAAGGTCGGGCAACGGCGATCGTGGTCGGTGATGCAACCGATCGACGCCGGACTCAGCACCGAGGCCGACCGGGTCGGCGCGGAGCTGGCTCTCTGCCCGGAAGATTTCACGACCCGCGACGCGTGTCGTCTTCTCGACTCGTCAGGCGAGCTTGACCAACCGTTATGGACGCCAAAGTTTTCGGCGGGCCTGCGCTGGGAGAGCACACGACCTGCCATGGCACCTCTGCGGCTTGGGGACCGGCACCTGGAGACGGCAAGAGACGACAGCGGTGTACGGATCCAGCGTCGCCAGCGGGTCGTCGCCGAAGGACTGCTCGTGACGGGAATGGGACCGGCCGAGGTTCTGCTCGTGGAGACTCGCGACCTGCGGGACAACTCCGCGCCGACTTCCTACCTCTTCCTGGATCGGCAGGGACGGGCCCTGGCAGGGTTGACGGGGCGTCCGGGAGCCGACGGCTTCGTCGTCGACAAGCTCGAAACGCTGCAGAGCTTCTCGCCCGAGGCCGACAACCTGATGACGATCGACTATCAGACGTTCAGCAATCGTCTGACACCGGGACGAACCGGGTTCCTTCAGTACACCACGGTGAACGACACGGTCCTGTCGGCGATCCACCCGGCATGGATCGATATCCCGACGATGATCGCCACCGACGCCAGCAATGTCGTCATCCAACCGGACGGCGATGATCCGGGTTCGCAGGTCACACTCCCGGAGGTCTGGGAGTTCGGGGCTCTCGACACGGCGGTGCTGAACTTCCGCACGTTCAACTCCACCCGTGACGACCAGGCAGGGGCGCCCTGTTTCGCCAACTGCACGACGCGCGACGTGACGGCCACCCCGCCGGACGGCACCTGGCAGGCCTACCTCAAGATCGCGACCTACGATGACCTCGGCACGCTCTACACCGAGGACTTCTTCGCCCTCAACGACAACGACACCGGCGCGAATCCATCCATCGACGTTCCGTTCACCGGACAGGATGTGCTGAACGCGTCCGATCGAACCCAGGTCTGTTTCGAGCAAAGCGCGGGAGGAGCCGATCGCTTCTTGCGGTTCTTCCAGTTCACCGGACCCGACAACGCCACCGCCACCATGGGGGTCGGCGATGTCTGGAACTCCGGCAACTGGCCGTCGTGCAACGATGGCAACGGCCTGCGCCTGACCGCCGCGTCTCAGTGCGGGGATCAGTGCTATCCCGGCTGCACGATCCCGCAGCCACGTGCCCAGGGGCAACTGGCGGGGAATTCCGGATTTCAGATGACAGTCCTCGAGGACGGGTTCGTCCACGTGCCCGCCGGCAACTACCTGCCGTCACTCCTGATGCGTCAAGACACCGACCTGATTGCCGGTCTGGATTTCATCGTCTCGTGTGCCCTGGGATCGACTCCCAACCGCACCTTCGATTTCTTCTGGGTCAACGATACGTACGGGTTGCTGGCCAGCGTCTCGTCGTCCAACAACGACACGATCACGGGCACCGATTGGTCGGCCAACGGCAACACGTCCGACGGCGCCGACTTCACGTGGGGGCCGTTCCCACCGGTTCAGATGACCGCCGACGCGTGTCTCTCGGGAACCCGCGTCGACTGGTCGTTGCCGGACGATGGCTCCAACCTCAACGGCGAACCCAACATCGCCAACTATGGCTACGTCGTCTCGTGGGGAACCGAGACAACGCCCGAGGCGTTGGCAGACTGGACCGGCAACCCGAACCATTCGCCGTTGCCCGGTGAGGGGGGCTATCTGAGTGCACCTGCCGGTTCCGAGCCGACGTCCTATGTGATCAGCGGTTGGGGAGGCAGCGACGTACGAGCCACGGTCACCACCGCCATCGATTACACCGACCCCGACATCCTCGATGTCACGACGTTCCAGTCCGGCGCGTTCTACCAGATCCTCGAAGACCCGGCGCGGCTCGACGGTGTCACGTTTCGCGTCGGCGATGGGGTGACGCCCTTCACTGCCATTAACGGCGGCGACATCGATCTGTCTTGGAACGCGGTTGCCGGTGCTGACGCCTACCTGATCACGGTGTACGACCTCGACACGGACCTCGAGATTCCATGCCCCGCTGGGATGGACTGTTCACCGTCGACCGCGACGGCAACGCATGTGGGTGGCGTCGCCGCCGGCAACCTGGCCTATCGGGCCTTCGCCGTTGACGCGTGCGGGGAGGCCTCGGGCAACTGATCGCAACGTGGCTCGAAGAATGTTGTGTGTTGCGTGATACGTCCGGTCGCCGATCGTCCGCCAGCGGACATGTGATTGCATCACCCGCAAGATTCCCAGGGTAAATCGGCATCGTACGGCGGCACGGTCCTCGCAATGTCTCCTGGACGATGTGGACTCCATGCCAGCCGATCGAAGGCAGACGACCCGACCGATTTCGTCCCCCTCATTGCCCGAAGTCGGACTGCCCTGATCATCGGGTTCAGGGACGTGGGTACCGTCCCCGGCGGGTCGGCTACTACCGTCGAGCCTGTGACCCTCACCGGCGCGTCCCTCGTTTTCGATGCCGGACGTGCGAACGCACATTCTCCCGTCAGTCGTTTGCCACGAGTTACTACCTCAAGCGGCCGGAGCTACTGCGACCCGTCGCCGGATTGCTGGTGGCGGGGTCGGCCCATCGCCAGATTGCCCGGTATCTGGGCTGTTCACCCTCGACCGTCATGACGATGAGTGTGCGTCTCGGCCGCCATGCCGACCTGTTTCATCGAGCGTCCCTGGAACAGTTGGGAACGATCGAAGAGCCGGTTGTCTTCGATCATTTTGAGACGTTCGTGCGATCTCAAATGGAGCGCCTGGCGATCGGCACCGCCGTCGGGCAACAGTCCTGGTTTGTTTACTCCGTCGACGGGATGCGCTACCGAGGGTCTCGCCGCCGCAGTCGACGCAAGCGAATGCTGAAGCGCACCCCCGACCCGACGACGCCCGGTGTCCGGATCGATTCCACCTGTAATACGCTGGAAAGACTCCTAAGTAGGAGCCCGGGGGGCTCGACCTG